>JANNJI010000851.1:0-1517 GCA_031405795.1 Gammaproteobacteria bacterium | reverse complement strand
GTCAGTGCACTCGGTTTTAAGGCCGTCATCAATGGCTTATTTTCTGTGGGTGTCCAGCAGGGATATGCGCCTAAACAACCTATAGCATTTTCCCATAAGATCCATGCCGGTCAATATGAAATTGATTGTAAATATTGCCATACAGGTGTTATGAAGGGCAAGAGCGCCACTATTCCTTCGGTCAATATATGTATGAATTGTCATAACCAGATTCGTCAGGGAACCATCATACTTAATCATGGTGCGGATTTACGCGTGGTGCAAATGCTGTTGGGCCATAGTAATGTCTCGACCACCCAGATTTATACCCATGTGGCCCAAGCCCGACTCAAGAGCCTGCACGCGGAACACCACCCGCGTGGCTGAAATAATGTGAACTTTTACCGGATAAATCGCAGTCGCCCCTGTTCTTTTCCGTTACAATAACCCGAATTCAACTTCAAGGAATCAGCTTATGCGTACGTGGTTGTTACATATTTCTCTGGTAGGACTTTTTTTAAGTGGCAGTTTCGCTACAGCAGCGGAGTCCTATGACAAGATCAAGGCGCGCGCAGTTGAACAAATGGGTAAGGAACCCACGTCCATCAAGCCCAGCCCGGTTAAGGACTTATATGAAGTTACTGTCGGGCCACAGATTTTCTACATGACGGTCGATGGCAAATATGTTTTTTCCGGTGACATTATTGATTTAGATTCCAAGCAGAATATTACTGACGAAAAGCGCGATCTCGTACGGCTGGCGGCATTGGATGCATTCGGTGAAAAAAATATGATCGTCTTTGGGCCCAAAGTCCCCAAACATACCATCACGGTGTTCACTGACATTGATTGCGGCTACTGCCGCAAGATGCACAACGAAATGGCCGAATATAACAAACTGGGTATTAAAGTACGTTACCTGGCTTTTCCACGCGCCGGTATCGGTTCGGAGTCCTATAACAAAGCGGTGTCCGTATGGTGTGCGGATGACAGACCAAAGGCGATGACCACGGCGAAACAAGGTGGTAACTTACCCAGCAAAACTTGTGAGAATCCGGTGGCAGCAGAATATGCGCTGGGCCAGGAGCTCGGTGTGAACGGCACACCCGCGCTGGTATTGGAAAATGGCAAGATCTATCCGGGTTATGCCCCCGCCAAACAATTATTCGACATTCTTGAGAAGGTCAAACCCGCTAAGGATGATAAAAAAGACAAGTAAGGATAGATGTTTTACCGGACAAGTTATGCAAGAAAACTCCGCCTGAGGGCGGAGTTTTCTTGTCGGTTTGAATATTTTTCAACAAGCAGCTAATAAAGCAGGCGCGACATTTGTTGCCGGTAGTGGGTCACCAACTCGCCGGAACCACCGAGTAACTCAAATACCTTGAGCAAACCTTTGCGACCCGCATCTTCATCAAATTTACGATCACGGCGCATGATCTCGAGCAATTGCTCCATGGCGGCTTCGTAGTCGGCCTGGGCAATATAGAGTGTACTGAGTTGCTGACGGGCTTGGTGATCGTTGGGGTTGGTCGCGA
>JANNJI010000850.1:0-16276 GCA_031405795.1 Gammaproteobacteria bacterium | reverse complement strand
CTCCCCTTAGCCTGCGTACTCTCGACGCGGCGACGGTGGTTATCCTGCTCACCATCAGCATCACCCTGGGATTGCTGGGTTCCTGGTTGGCGGTGGGGCGACACCTACGTGAAATAGAGCCCCGCTAAGGTTTTGATTGCGGTGGCCGACAATTAGGACTATACAACCCGTATAATATTTAAGGGTAAGGAATCCATTGCTCCCCATGTCTGAACCGCAAAACCGTATTATTCTGGTAGATAGTTCAGCTGTCTCCCGCGCCATCCTGACACGTATTCTGCATGACGAAGTGTCGAATGCCGAGGTCTCGATGTGTGCCAGCGGTGCCGAGGCGCTGGCGCTGCTTGCCCACGGTAAATATGACCTGGTCTCGACGGCACTGATGTTGCCGGATATGGATGGCCTGGAATTAAGTCGCCAAATCCGCCAATCCAAGACCCACAGCTATATTCCCGTTATCGTGGTCTCCGGCGACGCCGATACGCGGCTGTTGCGCGAAGGCTTTGAAGCCGGGGTGACCGACTACTTTGATAAATCCCAGGGATACAAGGCGTTTGGCAGCTTTATCCGCTCCTTTATTCAGCGCCATTCGGGACTAATGGGCCATATCCTGTTTGTCGAAGACAGCGCCACTGCCGCCGCCATGATCCAGAAAATCCTTGAAAAACATGGCCTGAAAGTCACTCAAGTTATTACTGCTGAAGAGGCCTTGTGGCTGTTGGAAGAACAGTGCGCCGCTGAGGCGAACCCGTTCGATGAGTTCGATATGGTCATTACCGATTTTTACCTGATGGGTGAAATGACAGGGGGTGACTTATTGCACGCCATCCGCGCAAAGATGCATTTATCGCAACAGGAAATGCCTGTCCTGGTACTAACCAGTACCGAAGACAAACAAACCCAGGTAGAGGCCTTCCATGCGGGCGCCAATGACTTCGTGACCAAACCGATTATAGAAGAAGTGTTGATCGCTCGCGTGAGATCATTGCTATTGATCAAACACCAATACAACGCCCTCAAACAACAGGCTGAGGCCATGCGCTGGATCGCCGTCACCGACAGCCTGACTGGGGTTCGCAGCAAGCGTTACCTGCTGGATAACGGTGAGGCCTACATCAATGACCCTGCTAAACAACCCGTTTGGGCCATGCTGATCGATATCGACTACTTCAAGCTTATTAATGACACGCTAGGACATATCACCGGCGATCACGTCCTGGCAGAGATGGGGGATACCCTGAATAAAACCTTTGGTGACGGCGTCGTCATTCGCTTCGGCGGTGAGGAATTCTGCGTGTTGATACCGAACAATAGCCAGGATCAAATCCTTGAGCGGGCTGAGTTGTTGCGGATTCAGCTGCAAAACATGAAACCTGCCGGGGTGGACATATCCGTAAGCATCGGGCTTGCCAACACCGCCGATCATCCTGATCAACCACTGACACGTTTCCTCTCTCTGGCTGACAAAGCGCTTTACCATGCCAAGGAAAACGGGCGTAACCGAGTATGCCTCTACCTCACCGAAGGCCCCGTCCCTTCCCCCTGGGATCTCTCCGATCAGTCCAGTCAATACACCACCTTGGCGCACTGAGATTGTGGTTAACTACTTGATATATTTGGAAGATTAAGTAGGAACTAACGCCCCCCTTGGCACTCCAACCCTGAGAGTGCTAGTATTAGTCATAACTGATATAGGGGTACACCATGTCAAAAGCCTTAACGCTCCGTTTACCAAAATTATCTGGCAGTATTGATGCCTACCAGCACGCGATCCACGCCATTCCGGTGCTCAGCGTAGCGGAAGAGCATGCCTTAGCTATCCGCTTGCGTGATGAGGAAGATTTGGATGCAGCACGGCAACTGATTATGTCGCATTTACGTTTCGTCGCCCATATTGCCCGCGGCTATAGTGGTTATGGCCTACCCCAGGCGGATCTCATCCAGGAAGGCAATATCGGTTTGATGAAGGCGGTAAAACGCTTTAACCCGGATATGGGCGTACGTCTGGTGTCATTTGCGGTCTACTGGATTCGCGCCGAGATACACGAATTCATTTTACGTAACTGGCGTATCGTCAAAATCGCCACCACCAAGGCGCAACGCAAATTATTCTTTAACCTGCGCGGTGCCAAAAAACACTTGGGTTGGTTTAGTCAAGATGAAATCAGCGCCGTTGCCAAAGACCTGGGTGTGTCGGAACAAGAAGTCCGGGAAATGGAATCGCGCCTGAGTGGCCAGGACATTGCCTTTGATCTGCGCAATGACGATAACGAGGAAGACACCTTCCACCCCGCCGCCTATTTGCAGGACATGACTTACAACCCAGTTGAAGTAGTTGAAGAAAAACAATGGGAAGACCACAACCACCAGCGATTGGAAACTGCACTGACAATCCTGGATAACCGTAGCAAAGAAATTATTCAGCGCCGTTGGCTGGATGATAACAAAGCGACACTGCAAGAACTGGCCGACAAGTATCATGTTTCTGCGGAACGGGTACGTCAGCTGGAAAATAACGCACTGAAAAAATTGCAGCAAGTACTTCAATAAATAAAATTGGTAAGCACTACAGTACCAGGCCCCTCACGGGGCCTGGTTGTTTATGGCTTTACTTCTTTATCTGTTGGCTGTGCGACTGGGTCCATATCTGCTATATTGAGATCACCTTCATTCACTTCTTCAACCAGATTTTCTGAGATTTTTTGTTTTAGCTGTGAAAGCTCATTTTCAATGTGTTTGACACCGTCTTTCTTGCCGCCACCGGCATACATAAGCGTGTATTCCTTCGCCATATTTTCCATCGAGCGCATGGATTCGGCGAGATCCTTTTCCAGTTTTGCCTTTTCATTTTCCAGTTGTTTTACCTGGGTACGCAGTGCTGCACTATGTTTTGGATTTTCACCACGATCAACTTCCTTGATGGTTTCGACAGGGTCGTTAAGTTTACGGTAGGTGCTGGCCATGTACTCAACATCTTTTTGTAATTGCGCGAGTCCTTCACGATCATGGCCAAGAAATATCTTCAAGACCCGATTGTAGATTTGTTTCTCGCAGGTCAGCATGCCATGCACTGCTTTTATTGCATTCTCATGATCCATTTTATGTATTGTCTCCAGGATATGAACCATATCCTCTTTTCGCTTGGCCTCATGCTGATGCAAATTCTCTACAAAGGTTTTGGCTGAGAGTCGATCCTTGTGATTGCGCCGGGCAATATAGATCAAAAAAATAACCAGCGCCAACGCCAGCATCGCACCGATCTCGGAAAAAATAACCAGCATGCCGGTGAGAGACTCATTCATACCTTTAAGTCCGTTTCATCTTTCACAGCTTGCAGTTGCCGCTTCTTTCGAATACGCTGATAGATGAGCCAGGCGTCGGTAAAGACGAATATGTTTGCACCAATAACGATACCCAGCACCAGCTTCCAATCAAATCCTTTTTTCTTCTTCTCAAGTTCCACGGTTGCATCATCAACGGATTCTTCGGCGACCCGTTCTGTTGCACCGGCTTCCTCCTCCACCGGCGTTGCATCTTCACCTGCCGCAGGAGTTGTTTTTATTGCCAACGACTGGGACTGGGCGGTCATTGCCAGGGTTTGTTCAAAGTCTATTTTTAATGGTTTGTCATCGTAGCGTGTGGCTGCCATGGTCAGGATAAATTTTTCATTGGCATGTTTAGCAGGTACTTCAATTACCCACTCTGCATCGATGGCATGATTAATGGTTTGTGGTTCAAGCGACGGTAATTTTAACTGCATCGATACTGTTTCAGGTCGGATCAATCCGGCATGAGGCTGGACGCTGATGCGAAATGGTTTATCCGCCGCCGCCTGGGTAATAGCAATATTCGCCGGGCTGTCATACACATGCAGGCTATGATGCGCTTCGCGTTGAAAGGTCAGACTGGTAGCCTGGATAATGAGGGCGTATTCGCCTGCTTGCTTTATGTTGTTCACAGATGCGGTAAACACCCCATCCCCCTTTAATACATCCGGGGGCTGGCCATCATCCTGCATTTCCGTACTGCCTGTCGCTGGCTCCTTTGCGCTTGTCTGTTTTAATACAAACTTTGTTTTATTCAATAAATTGGGATTGGTAATGGTTTTGCCGTCTTCGAATAAGCGTACCTGCACATTCACCGTATCACCGAGAATCAGGGTGTTGGGTAATTTATCCACCTTCATCCGCAAATTTGTTACCACCAACACTCGATTGTCAGGATCAAGCTTGGCTTGCAATGCCCATTCCCCGGCCTCCGGTGATTTAATCGTGATCAGGTCATAACCATTTTCATGATGCCATTGCACTGCTTCGGGATGATCTTTTTGCAACCAGGGTTTTTTGCCTGGCGGTGTCAGTTGTGTCGCAGCACTATCCTTGGCTAAAAATACCAGTACGGTAATGTCGCTGATATTTTTATCCACCACAAATTTATTGTCAGTCAGCGGCAGGGTGTCGGCTTCTACCGATTTCTCGAATAGCCGTAAAAAAATACGTTGTAATTGTTCTGCCGAGCCGACTTGCTCAAATGCGCCATCCGTTGCAGAGGAGATCGCGTGGAGTAATTCAACATCGGCGCCAGCGGCGAGGGCAATGGTATGGACTGTTGCGTCAGCTTGTTCCAGTGCGGGCAACACTTCTTCCAGGAGTCGGCGGCGTGAGTCGGCGTTGACACGGGGATCTTTGCCGATGTCTACCACCCCATCCGTAAGCAGGATCATGTGACGCCGATAACGTGGATCCGGTTTTTCCCAACCTGCACTGGCCTTGCGCACTGCCTCTTCAATATTGGTTAACAAACCGCGTGAGTGAATTTTGCTGGCGGCTTGTTGTGCTTGTTCCCGCCACGCCTTGTCGATATTGCCCAATGGCACGGACATATCAACCGATTGACCAAAGGTCCAGACACCAGAACGCGTGCCTTCCGGCAGGAGATCAATCAATAAACGTAATGCTGGCGCACGTAAATTATTCGGGTCGTTTTGTTTCATGCTGCCGGAGACATCGATCACTACCCGTACATCGCTCACCACTTGCGCGTGCGCCAGCACGGTCAGACACAGACCAAACAGGAGCGATAACCCACGCCTTGCGTGCCAGTACAAAGCAACACGGGTGCCTGAGCTATTCTGTGGTAGAAGGGTTCTTTTCCATGAAATCATGGAATTAATAGCGGATGAAGACACTAAAGCATTAATTTTGCGGGCTGGCTCACACAAAAAATACTGAAATATTGCCAGATCTTGACCGCTTTTAAGGCACTGCCAAATAGTAGCCGTTTTACAACAATGTGAACGTGCTGAAAAATCTTCAAACCGACTCACATCGGCAGCCAGAAACCCCTTATTTAGCGGATTCCGGCTTGTACTGCGTTTGACCGGACCGACGAAGCGGGGTCGAATTCTGAGATTTTAATAAGCCTTGTTAGTGAAATAAGACAACCGTCAACAGAATGAACCAGGAAAATGCTATCAAGCCGATGATGATGGCCATGGGGAAATTCTGGAAGGTGAAAAGATCTTTCATATCGCGTTACTCCACGGTGACCTATAAGTGAATTCTAATTTACTTGTCATCCACCGGCAAGGGTGGTTTGCTCTGTTGGGTGCGCGGCACACGGGGATCATCATCATCCATGAGTACACGGTGCGCGGGTCCCTCCATGTCTTCAAACTGACCGGAACGTACCGCCCACATAAAGGCCCACACCGCGACCCCGAGCAATAACAGTCCCAGTGGTATTAAGAGATAAAGTATCGTCATGAGCTCAGCTCTTTGTCGGTTGCAGTAAGTGGATTGTTTCTCGCGGCGCCGCTTGCGCAGGGGTACGCGTCAAGCGCAACGCATTCAAGACCACCAGCAAGGAGCTAGCCGACATCCCAATCCCTGCCATCCACGGAGTAATGAAGCCCATTGCCGCCAACGGTAATGCAACCGCATTGTACAATACCGCCCAACTGAGATTCTCGCGGATGATCCGCAAGGTGCGTCGCGACAAGGCAATCGCCAGTGGCACGTGTGGCAGGCGCTCCGACAATAACACCATGTCCGCGCTATTCTGTGCGAGCTGTGTCCCTTTTCCCATCGCCAGTGATACCTGGGCACGGGCTAATACCGGCGCGTCATTAATGCCATCACCAATCATCGCCACCACATGCCCTTGTTGCTGTAATTGTTGAACACGCGCTACTTTATCACTCGGCGTTAATTCAGCTGCCCATTGTGTTATACCAATAACACGCGCCACGTGATCGACCACGGCGGTTCGATCACCGCTGAATAACAGGATCTCAACGTTTAAGTCACGCAAGGCCTGTACCGTCGCCGCCGCGTCTTCGCGTAATTGATCCTGAAAATAAAACACCGCCAATACCTGTGTCGTATCCGCCAAGACAACACGGGTTTGTATGCGAGTAACATCCATCTGACAGGAGCTGTTTTCCGGTTTGGCATACTCAAAACGACCGATGCGGTAACACACACCATCAATTACACCTTGCATACCTTGACCAGGCACTGCCAGCAGATCGTCAGCAGTTGGCGTGGGTGTGCTGGCGAATGTCATGATTGCCTTGGCTAACGGATGTTCCGAACCACGCTCCAATGCCGTGGCCAGCGCAAGACAACGCGCCTTATCCAGCGGTCCGGTCACCACCATGTGATCCAACTGTAAGTGACCATAGGTGAGTGTGCCGGTCTTATCAAAAACAACGTGAGTAACACGTGATAATGTCTCAATCGCATGACCGCGGGTGGTTAAGATGCCCAGTTTCATCAGGCGATTGGTCGCCGCCACCAACGCCACCGGTGTCGCCAAGGACAACGCACAGGGACAGCTGACTACCAACACCGACACCACCACCCATAACATTTGTTCCGGATCAATCCGCCACCAGCTCAGCGCCACCACCACGGCAAGGATTAATAGTGCCAGCACAAAATAACTGGCGACCTTATCCGCCAACTTCGCCATGCTTGGTTTTTCACGTTGTGCACGCTCTAATAATTGCTGGATTGCGGCGAGCACCGTATCCTGGCCAATTTTCTCCACTGTTATTTCCAACGGACTTTCAATATTGGTGCTGCCGCCAATGACACGATCACCTTGTGTTCGACTTTGTGGAGCGCTTTCACCCGTTAATAAGGATTCATCCACACTGCTGCGGCCAGCGGTGATCACCCCGTCGGCGGGAATGGTTTCACCGGGTTTGATCCGCACACGTTCGCCCGCCGCCAGTTCACTGACCGGAATAATTTCTTCCTGACCATTCGCTGCAAGGCGCGTCGCCATCGCCGGGATCAGTTTCACCATCGCTTCAGCCGTGTCACCGGCGCGGTGGCGTGCCTGCATTTCCAGATAACGCCCGGTTAATAAAAAGAAAATGAACATGGTGATCGAATCAAAATAAATATCACCCTGTTGTGTCAGCGTTGCCCACAGGCTCGCCACATAGGCCAGGATCAGGGATAACGCCACTGGTACATCCATACCCAATTGCCATACCCGCACGTCGCGCCACGCCGCCAGATAAAATGGCCAGGCGGAATACAGCACCACCGGTGTTGCAATGAACATGCTTACCCAGCGAAAGAAATGGGCAAGCTCAGTATCGATGCCAGCATAACTGCCCGCATACAAGGCCACGGCTAACATCATGACTTGCATTGAGCCCAAGCTAGCAATCGCCAGACGACGCAACGAACGTGAACGTTCGCGTTTGAATACTTCTTCCTGACGCTGTGCATCCAGAGGATGCGCCAGATAACCAATAGCGCTGATCGCCTGTAATATTTCACTGAGCTTGATGATTGAACTGTCCCACTGCAAGAACGCGCGATGCGTGGTGTAGTTCACGTGAAATTCAACCACCCCGTCCAGGCGTTGCACATGTTTTTCACTCAACCAGACACATGCTGCACAGACGATACCTTCGAGGATCAAACTGGTCTGTTGAATATTGGGATTATCTGTGGTTACAACAAATTGTGCTTGCAGCTTTGGGTTATCATAAACGGCAATCTTCTGCAAAATCTCCGGTATCAGTTCGCGTGCCGTATCGGAATTGGCAGTTCGATAACGATAATAATCGCTGAGCTGATTAGCGACGATGGCCTGCGCCACCGCCTGGCAACCGGGACAACACATCGGCCGCACCACATCATCTATCGTCACCGTATACTGCCCGTGTGTTGGTAACGGTTGTCCACAATGAAAACAACTGTTGGTTGCCGACATCATGGCTTGGCTTGCGCTGGTAACACATCCGTATATGCAATCACTTCATGCCGTTCATCACCACGCTGTAGTGTCAACACCAGTTCCCAACGTCCCGGTTTTGGTAAAGTAACCTGAGCCTGATAATAATCTGTATCCTTTTGATGCAGGTCAACATTCACATCATAGCGGCTGTTCGCCGGATACAAAAATTTGCCAGTGATAGTATCGATGCGAATCGCATTACCCGCTTTGTCCAGCGCCTCCAGCAATAACGTTGCCGGTGTTCCTGCCACGGCCTGTTCTTGCCAGCCTTGTCGCACGCGCCAGCCGCGTTGCGTCTGTTCATGGCGTAAATGCTGATATTGGTTAAACTGATCTTCCTTTTCACGGAAATCATGAAACACCGTGCCGGGAAATCCGGAATGAACTTCTTTGGCGTGGGTCGGCGCTGGCAGCATCCATCGCGCCAGGGTTGTATCGGTGCCTTGTTGCGCCAGCATAACAAACAACGTATTGATCAAAACCACCCCGATGAAAAAACCGATGATAGCGATGGGACCCCAATGCCATTTTACAGCGCTCTCAGTATTTTGCGCTGCGCCGCTGCGCTGCTGGGTGATCAAGGCAGTGATATAAATTGTTAGTAAATAGAGCGCAAGATGCAACGCAAACACATCCAACCCTGGCCATTGCAACATGGCATACGCCCCGTAAACAGCGAAGACCAGGAGTAACAACAGGCCTGCAATCGACATCACGCCCCAACCCAGCATACGTCGCATCAATAGAAATAAAATAATGATCAGCAATATCCCTAGCGGTAAAGAAATCAATATGTTCAGCATTTAGGGTTTTTCCTTCGGCCAGAAAAACGTACTCACATGCGACATGTTGACATCACTCAATGGACCCTGGCCGGTAATATGAAATGAAAATTCCTTGGGTGGTGTATTGTTGGCGAGCAGGGGCATGGTAACAAAAACATCCACAGTGATACTTTGCTCGGCCGGAATATTAATCTGTTTGCCCGGGCGAGCTTCCCACTCTGCCGCCATTCCCGTCAGGCTTATTACGTAACGACTATCCATGCTGGTTTTATTATTTATTTTAATCGCATAACGATTGACGATACGGCCGTCAGACAACACGACATACAATGGCTGCCGAACTTGTTCCAGCTGCATCTCAACCGGCGTCCTTGAGAGCACACTCCAGATTAATCCCCCACTGGCTAAGACTAACACCAAGCCATAGCCAAGTGTTTTTGCCCGTAACCACGTTGCGGTTTTTCCTGTTGCAGGGGTTTGTGCGGTATAACGAATCAAGCCGCGTGGAAAACCGGCGGTATCCATGATGGTGTTGCAAGCATCAATGCATAACGCACAACTAATGCATTGGTATTGCAAGCCGTCACGAATATCAATGCCTACCGGACACACCTGCACGCAATAACCGCAATCAATACAATCACCAATACCTTTTGCCGCGCGTGCCGATTGCGTTAATAATTCTTTTTCCGGTTTATGCCGACCTGCTGACCCTTCACCACGTTTATTATCATAAGCCACGACCAGGGTATGTTCATCAAACATCACCGCTTGAAAGCGGGCATACGGACACATATAGGTACAAACTTGTTCACGCGCGATACCGGCCATCACAAAGGTACTTAAGGTCAGAAACAGCGTTGTTGCGTAGGCGGGGAATGGCGCTGCGCCGGTGAAAAATGCAATGAACAATTCCTTTGACTCGCCCCAATATAATACAAATGAGAAGGCTGTCCAGAAGGCAACACACAACCACAATAACCAAGTGATGCTCATTCGGGTAAATTTATTCACCGACCACGGTGCACAGGCCAGTTTAATCCTGGCATTGCGTTCACCTTGTACCATGCGTTCAATGAACATGAACACGTCGGTCCACAGCGTTTGGAAACAGAAATAACCGCAAAACACCCGGCCTGCGATCCCGGTGACAAAAAACAATAATAAACCGGCAATAATCAATAACCCGGCCAGCCAGAAAATATCCTGGGCATACACCACCAGATCAAAAAGGTAAAAACGTCGGCCGATGAGATCAAATAGAATGGTTTGACTCGGACCATGCGCCCGCTGCCAGGGTAACCAGGGCAAGGTGAAGTACACCCCATAGGCAAGAAACAGGATCGCGTACTTCAGGTTGCGATAACGGCCCTGTACTGAGCGCGGAAAGATTGGAATGCGTTCCTGAATAATGGGTTGCGGTATCACTTGCTTGCCTGTCTTAGCCTATAAACACAAAAGGGTGCAGCCGTTGCCGATGCACCCTCCTCACTTCATTACCCACCACCATCGAACCGGTAACAGGGTCTGATCGTTTCACTGCTTTACACTTAACTCATAAACAAACAACGTCAGTATTTTTATCTCGGTAGCAGACAACCGGTCTTTCCACGCCGGCATTTTGCGATCAACGCCTGACTCTACAACATCCCGGATTGCCTGACGTTTTTTATCGGCGCTGTCTGCCTGTTGTACTGGCGCTATGGTCCAAATGCTATCCGCCAAATTGGCAGAACCCATGGTGATATTGCCGCTGCCTTCTTTCGTGTGGCAGGCGTAACAACCGCCATCACCTGAAAATACCACTTGACCACGTTGCGCCATGTCCTTGTCAACGGCATGTTTGGAAAGTGATAACACATATTCACTTACATCTTCCAACTGCGTAACTGTCAGGCGGCCTTTGAAGGCGGGCATCATGCCGTTACGTCCCTCACGGATCGCTGTTTCGATGTGGGTAAACTGTCCTCCCCATAACCAATCGTTATCGGCCAGGTTGGGATATTTGCCAACGATACCCGCCCCACCGGCCTGATGACAGGCCTGGCAATTGTCCGCGTACAACACCTTGGCCATCGCCTTGGCGATCTTGAGTTTTTCCTGATCTTTTAATATCGCGTCATAACTAGCATTGTCCAGCGCCTTGCTAAATTGCAATTGCGCGGTACGCGCCTGTGCCATGTCTCGTTCGAATAAGGCGCGGGTGTTCCAGTGTGACACGACTTTCTCACCATTAGCCGCCGTGTATTCAATGGTATTCAACACCCCTTTGGTGTAAGTCTTGCCGATGGGCCATGCCGGATAAAAAACCCAATACACAATGGCAAACACCACGGTGGCATAAAACGACCACAACCACCAGCGTGGTAATGGATTGTTGAATTCCTGCACGTCACCGTCCCAGGCATGGCCGGTGGTTTGTACGGTCGGTGATTTTTTATCTTTACTCATCGCGCTTACTCACTTTTTTCTGTCCTGCGTTATCCGCTTCATCGTCCAACGGAATATATTTATACGTCTCCAAGCGTGTGCCACGACGCCGATTGCTATACACATACAGCACAATGCCAAGGAAGGTGGCAAACAACAATACCAAGGCCAACGGCTTGGTATTCTCCATTTGCGTAAACCATCTGAATAATTCATTCATCGCCGGGACACCTGATTAACGGAACTTGGAAAAGTGCCCGTCATTAAATTTGGAAAAATCCACCATCGTCCCCAACACCTGGAGATACGCAACCAGGGCGTCCATCTCGGTGATATTGGTTTTGTTACCATCAAAATTCCTGGCTTGCGCCTGTACCAATAGGTTTTCTTCGGCACGCTGGATATCCAACAGATCAGCCACCTCCTTGCCAAAACGCTGGGTATTCCGTTCAAACTCTTGTTTGCTCTCGGAGTACGGCACACCAACGTGTTTTAGTGCGCGCATGTGATCCGCAATGTCCATGTAACTCAGAGTATGTTTTTGCAACCAGGGATAACCGGGCATGATGGACTCTTCCACGACGGTGCGAGGATTGGCCAGGTGTTGTACGTGCCATTCATTGGTAAATTTTCCACCCACACGGGCCAAGTCGGGGCCGGTGCGCTTCGAACCCCATTGGAAGGGGTGATCGTATTTTGATTCGGCCGCCAGGGAATAATGCCCGTAGCGTAACTTCTCATCGCGAAATGGCCGGATCATTTGTGAATGACAGAGATAACAACCTTCGCGTTGATAAATATTGCGCCCCGCTAATTCCAACGGGGTGTAGGGCCGCACAGTTTCCACACCACCGACTTCAACCTTTTCCACCGTTTCATCAATAAAATACAACGGCAGGATTTCCACCAGCCCGGCCACACTTATTACCAGCAGGGTCAGGAAAATCAGCCAGCCTGCATTGGTTTCAATTGTTTCATGTTTCATTTGTTATGCTCCACCCATTATATGCTGGCGAATTTCGCGGCTAACTTTGCTTCCAGTGCGGCGCGTTCGCGGGAACTCTGCCAGATCGTCATATACACGTTATACGCCATGATGATCATGCCCGAGACAAACAATGCGCCACCCAATGCACGGACTACATAAGGTAATTTAAGGAATCGTACACTTTCAATAAACGTGTAGGCCAGCGTGCCGTACTCATCGAAAGCCCGTAACATTAAGCCTTGACCAATCCCCGCGACCCACATGGCACTGATGTAAAATAAAATACCAATGGTCGCCAACCAGAAATGGGCAAAGATCAAACGATTGCTATACATCTTGGTTTCCCACAGGCGCGGAATCAAATGATAAAACGAGCCGATAGAGATCATCGCCACCCAACCCAACGCCCCCGAATGCACATGGCCGATGGTCCAGTCGGTGTAATGCGATAAGGCATTCACGCTCTTGAGTGACATCAACGGGCCTTCAAAGGTCGACATACCATAAAACGATAAGGCGACGATCAAAAATCGCATGATCGGATCGGTGCGCAACTTTTCCCACGCACCGGACAAAGTCATAATGCCGTTAATCATCCCACCCCAGGACGGTAACAACAGCATGATCGAAAAAGTGGCGGCGAGTGTCGAGGTCCAATCCGGTAATGCTGTCCAATGCAGGTGATGCGCACCGACCCACATATATAAAAAAATCAGCGACCAGAAATGAATGATCGACAAGCGATACGAATACACCGGTCGCCCGGCCTGTTTGGGCACGAAGTAGTACATCATGCCCAGGAAGGCTGCTGTTAAGAAAAAGCCCACCGCATTATGGCCGTACCACCACTGCGTCATCGCATCTTGCACACCGGCATGCAAACTATACGATTTAAGACTAAATAAACTCACCGGTACTTCCATGTTGTTGAAAATGTGGAGCACGGCAGTGGCCAGGATAAAAGCGACATAGAACCAGTTGGCGACATAAATATGCGGCTGGGTACGACGGCGCAAGGTCCCAACATACACAATCAGATACGCCACCCAGGTCACCGTGATCAGGATATCCACCGGCCAGACCATCTCTGCATATTCCCGCGCCTGGGTGTAACCCAGCATGTAGCCGATAACCGACAAACCGATGGCGGTCTGCCAGCCCCAGAAGGTAAAGTTGGCCAGCACATCGCTGTAGAGACGGACCTGACAGGTACGTTGGACGATATAATAAGAGGTGGCGAACAAGGCGCTCCCGCCAAAACCGAAAATCACCAGCGTGGTGTGTACCGGCCGCAGGCGCCCAAAGCTGATCTCGGCGATGTCGAAGTTGAATGCTGGCCAGGCCAGTTCCATACCTATATAAACCCCGGCGAGCATCCCCAGCACCCCCCACACCAAGGACATGATCACAAAACGCTTGATGATGGGATAATTATATTGTTCTGGCGTAGCTAAACTGGCCGCGGACATGCGTCTTCCTCTTCATCATGAAATCAATTGATAGTAGCTGAAAAACCTAGTGATCTAATAAGGTATATTAGTAAATGCTGATATTATAGAAAATATAAGGTCTTGTGATCAATGCTTGAGCAGTAGAATTTCTAAGGGATTTGGAACTATTTCAGGGTAGACCGGTTGCCCCCAGACCACGCCATCTAAAATTCCATCTCCACGCCAATGAAGGGCAGCATTGGCAATTGATAAATGTCCTTGCGTGCGCTGTAATCGGTGTTGTATTCGTAGCCCGCAACATTTTTGTGATCGTAGGCATTAATTACTTCTAAATACATGTTCAACTTCGAGGTGTTGTACACCAGGTGCCGGTCGACGCGCAGATCAAGGCGGTGATAATCGGGCAAGCGGCGTGAATTCACCTCACCTTGTATGGGCCTGTATGTTCGCCCATCACTTCTTAGGGTGCCACCTTCAATCGGCGTGTAGGGATTGCCAGTATGGTAGGTCCAGCGTGCACCAAAAGACCAATCCGCCGACGGCTTATAACTCAGTACCGCCGTGGTGATAAGCGGTTGATCGAAACTCAGCGGGATCGTTTCGCCGGTTACGTCGTTGCGACGGCGCGATTGGGAATAGGTCATCGACAGCCAGCCCGACCACAACGTGGCACTGTCTTTTTTCACCAGGAGTTCAGCACCCCGCGCTGTACCGCTGGCACCGTTGATGTAATTAACGCTCGGATCAGCTGTGACCAAATCATCGAAGGTTTTGTGATACCCTTCCAGTTTCCAAGACCAGCCCGCATCCAGTTTTTGCGCGATACCGAGTACGTTGTGGGTCGCACGTAAACGGCGTAGTTTTGGATTACCAAAGACGTCGATGACTTTGCCGCCTTCGGGAAACTGGTTGTACTTGCCCCACCCGGCGGTGAGCAAGGTATGCGGCGACCATTCCCACTCGGCGCTCACGCGCGGCTCGGTATAGCTCCGATCCAGGTAGTCGTCGTGTGTCCAATGCAACCCGCCGATTAGCGTTAAAGCCGGGGCGACGCGCCAGCGGTCTTTCGCGAACAAAAGTTCACTGCGAACCGGAAAACTTGTTTTGAGTCGTTGACGGTTTCCGGAAGCATAGTCGCAATATCCGGTAAACTGATCGCAAGGTACGTCCAGGACATCAAGATCAAGTTTCACGTCTAAATATGAATAATTTCCGCCGAACGTCATCGCATGATTGGTGGCGGGCTCAAAGCGGAACTCTTCACGTAGAAACAGGGTATCAAAGGTGACATCCGTAGTCCCCGCCGTGCCTACGGAACTGGATTCGGTTTGCCGCATGTGCCCGACATGTATTTTATTCACGGCCGTCGCTGAAATGCGTCTACTCCACGCTATATCTTGCGTGTGATACGCTTGATTGAAGGATGAACTGCCGATCAAATAAGGCTCGTGTTTGGTTTCGTTCTCGGGGTTTTCCGTCAGGGTAAAACCCAAGCTGTCTGCAGCACCGTTGATGCTCGCGGTAAGTGTATTGGCGTCATCCATTTCCCAAATGTATTTTCCCTGGTAATCGGAATAACGTGGGATAACAATTTTCTCGCCCTTGCCCTCGTCTTCAATTGTCTTCAACAATAAATCAAGATAGCTGCGGCGCACGGAAAACAACACCGATTGATGTGCTGCAATGGGGCCTTCAATGAGCCCGTCTACACCGATCAAGCTGATGTTTATTTTTCCACCCAGCCGATCCGTGCGCGGCTTGCGTAATGCCACATCGATAACAGCACCCGTGACATCATCGTATTCGGGGCCAAAAGCCGCAGCGTACAAATTAAAATTATCCACGATGTTGGTAGGCAACACACTTACTAAACCGCCGACGTGAAACAGATATCCCACCGGCACACCGTCAACATAATAGGCGTTGTCTTCGGGGCTGGAGCCACGGATCGCGGGAGCGCCGCTGGCATCGTCACCCATGGCGATGCCCGGCAAGGCTTGCAAGGCCTTGATCGGATCGCCGCTGGCACCTGGAATCTGGCCTAACTCTTTGCCAGTCATCACTGTTTTTGACACCCGATCCGGATTGCGCTCGTCCCTTACCACCACCGGCGGTATTGTAAAGTCACGGTGCAGGTAAATTTTTATTGGGCCGCGTGCGGCGACGTCGGCTACAAGTAGAATTTTCGTTTTATTCTCAAAGCCGACCGCCACGGTACCGAGTGTGTAGTCTCCCGGCGCGGGCAGTGCTAATGTGAAGCGTCCTTGCTCATCGCTGGTCGCATTGATGTCGTCGTTGCCTACTACATAAACCGCTGCACCCAGGATGGGATCGCCGGTGCCTTTTTCCAGCACCACGCC
>JANNJI010000849.1:0-2020 GCA_031405795.1 Gammaproteobacteria bacterium | reverse complement strand
ATCGGATGGGCCAGAACTTCCTCCCGTATCCATCGACCGTTTGGACAACGCTTGCGCCGCTGCTATTCCGGCGACGTCAGGCGGATCGGGCTTACTCCAGGTCTCAGACTCCAACGTCGTTGTAAACGTTTGGCCGGTCATGAAAAAATTCCGGTTCAGTATTTCGATCAAGAATGTCTGATTGGTTGTCAACCCTAATAGAGTTGTCTGTGACAGTGCATCAATCATACGCCGACGCGCGTGCTCGCGTGTCGGTCCCCATGTCACCAATTTCGCCAGCATCGGATCGTAGAATGGATGAACGACAGACCCTTCCACAATCCCGGTATCGACTCGCAAATTCGGCATGCTTGGCCAGTCGAGCATGAGGACTCGTCCGGACGACGGGAGATATCCATTGTAGGGATCCTCGGCGTAGAGGCGTACTTCAACCGCATGGCCGCGTGGCGTTGGTGCGTCCGGGAGCTTACCCCCTTGAGCGATTTCGATCTGGGCTCGGACCAAGTCGATTCCTGTCAGGGCTTCAGTCACGGGATGCTCGACTTGCAGACGGGAGTTGACCTCGAGAAAATAGAACGACTCGTCGGGTCCGATCAGGAATTCGACAGTGCCTGCGCTGGCGTACTTCGTCGCAGTTGCCAGACGGCACGCCGCATCGAATAGTGCGCTCCGGGTCTTTTCGCTGATGCCGGTCGACGGCGATTCTTCGATGACCTTTTGATATCGTCGCTGCAGACTGCACTCACGTTCACCCAAGGCAATCGCATCCTTGCCATCGGTGTCGAGGATTACATAGGTAAATGTCCCGACCGTACCGTGAGCGATCTGTTCTGGTTGCATGAAAACTCCTGTAATAAAAAAGGGCAGTAACCTGCCCTTTAAATTTAGTATACCGCGTGATTCAAAATAATGCCTCGTTAACGGCCTGTCTTTTTGCGCAGCCGGTCAATGGCATGTAACTGCGCCACGGCTTGGGCAAATTGGATTTGCGCCTCGGCAATTTCCATCGAGGTGGTTTTGTCTTTGAGTGCCTGCTCGGCGGCCTGTTTGGCTTGCATCGCGGCGGCCTCATCAAGGTCATGCGCACGCACGGCGGTATCGGAGAGGATGGTGACCAGGAACGGTTGCACCTCGAGGATGCCGCCGGAGACATAGATCGATTCTTCCTCGCCGCCCTGTCTGGTGATACGCACCTCACCAGGTTTGAGCGTGGTGATCATCTGGGTGTGGCGCGGATAAATGCCGACCTCGCCCATTGTCGCAGGCGCAACCACGACTTCGGCAAGCCCCGAAAACAGCGACTTCTCTGCGCTGACGATATCCAGATGCATGGTCATAGCCATTTATTTAACCTCAAACTCGTTGTTATTACAGCGTCTTGGCCTTTTCCACCACTTCTTCAATGGTGCCAACCATGTAAAACGCCTGTTCCGGCAAATGGTCGTATTCACCCGCGATAATACCTTTGAAGGCGCGGATGGTATCTTTCAAGGAGACGTATTTGCCAGGACTGCCGGTAAATACCTCGGCGACGAAGAACGGTTGCGATAAAAAGCGTTGCATTTTACGCGCACGGGAGACGACGAGTTTGTCTTCTTCCGACAATTCATCCATACCCAGGATCGCGATGATGTCCTTCAATTCCTTGTAACGCTGCAGCGTGCCTTGTACCGCGCGCGCGATGTTGTAATGCTCGTCACCGATCACTAATGGATCTAATTGACGCGAGGTGGAGTCGAGTGGATCCACGGCGGGATAAATACCCAGTTCGGCGACTTGGCGTGACAACACCAAGGTCGCATCCAAATGTGAAAAGGTGGTGGCAGGCGAGGGATCGGTCAAGTCATCCGCCGGCACATACACCGCCTGGAACGAGGTACTATTACGCCGAGCATGGCCGGGTCTGGGAAAAACAAAAGCGCCTGTTGGTGCGCGAGCAGATGGATCTGGTCGCCAGCGTGCAGGAATTGAACTCGCTCTTGGCCCGCTGGCCCGCTTCGGTGCTGCTGGGCTACAAGAG
>JANNJI010000848.1:0-1153 GCA_031405795.1 Gammaproteobacteria bacterium | reverse complement strand
TTGTTACGTTATGGTGTTGTATTGAATAGGCCATTGCAAGAATGGTATTGAGATGCGGGTTACGCTGGGGCGAATTCTAAGCTAATCGCTTTACAAAGGATAGTTGCAGCAGGGCACAAATAAGACAGGGGGATGATTATTCACTATGCCCCAGCGGACTTTTGCGGGCTTGGGTAAAAATGACTTCCACATTTAACCACAAACCTTTGTCGGTTTTAAGCTTGGCGATCTCAGTCAGATGATCAACACGTATTTGCGCTTGTTGTGCGGCGGATAATTGATTGACAATGCCACGAAAGCCGCTGTTCCAGAGAATTTCCCACCAGTCATTTTCCGACTGCAAGTGATAACCCATTTGTTCAACATCACAGGTGACGGCGGTAAAACCGGCCTGACTCAATACCTGTTGGCAGAGTGGCGCTTCGGCCAGGCGTTGCCACGAGGCTACCGGAAAATTAATACCCATTTGTTCAACGCGCGTACGAAACAGATCAGTAAATGGCTGAAAGGCCTGACGCGTGAAACTGGTCAGGATCAGGCGCCCACCGGGTTTTAACACGCGTAACCATTGGGCAAGTGCAGCTGGCATGTCCGGCAGGAAAAATAAACCAAATGCGCAGGTGATCACATCAAAATAATTGGAACGAAATTCCAGATTGCTGGCATCCATCAGATGAAAGTCGACATTATCCAAGCCATGTTTGCTGGCATTGAACTGAGCCTTGCTGATCATGTTCTCCGCAATATCAATACCATGCACGCGCCCCTCAGGACGAATGCGCTGCGCGGCGGCAATCGCTGCCATACCCGTACCTGTGGCGATATCCAGAACTTTCTCGCCCGGTTTTAAGTTGAGCTTGTGGATCATGCGGTCGGCGCAAAAGGGGAAATAACGCTGCGACGGGTTGTCGTAACCGGAGGCCACTAAGTCGAAGGTGGCTTTCACTCGTTGTTTGAATTGTTCGGCGTCGTTTATCATGATGAAGATATTACTGTATTAACAAATGCATTGCATCCCGTGCGATGTTAGCAGTACTAAATATCTGTTCCGAATTCCTGTCCACCTTGTTTAATAACGCTGCATGCGGTCGGTGTGTTGTTTCCCCCCTTTGAAAAAGGGGGGCTAGGGGGGATTTGAAACGCGCCGAATATA
>JANNJI010000847.1:0-8995 GCA_031405795.1 Gammaproteobacteria bacterium | reverse complement strand
TGGGTCTTCTGCTTGCTGATAACTATTGTGTCCGCCACGCCCATCGGCCACACGACCCTGGCGATCAGAAATTAATTCCTGATTTTTTAGCCGCCCCTGCTCATGCGGGAGGTCCTGTAATAATGTCAACGCTTGTCCCGAACCTGCGCTTTCAAACAACCGGGCGCCGGCGCGGTGTGCAATGAGTATCCATGTTTTCTTTGTCATTGTCGTTGTTCCTTATCGTTAAAATTCAATGTCGAAGCAGATCATGTGCGATTAGCACGTCTCTGTTGACCACATAATACAAAAACCCAATACAGCCAGAGGTGAGACGGTATCGTGCAATTTACAATGAACAATTGAAAATTGCATTGCCTACATCACTTGCCTGGGTTCAGTCTATTTGATTCAGGGGCACGACGAATTGACTTAAGACAAACATCTGTGAGAGTTTCATGCCCAATAAAGGTACTTTGGACTTTTCGTAAACATAGGAGAAACATCAGAGAATAGTAATATACACAAATACGTTAATTACGTTGTTGCCGGGTTAAGGCATCCATCCGGGCTTTGATCGCCAGTTTTTGGGCATCAACCGCAAACGCACGCGCCGAGGGATAATCGCCATTTTCCAATGCGCCCGTGGCCTTGGTCATCAAATCCTGGGCCTGCGTTAAATGTGAAGGTGAATAAGTGTCCGCTTGAACATCCTTTGCAGCCTGGATCGTCTGTCGGGCATTGCTCATTTCCTGAACAGGCGGATTAACAGTACACGCACTCACCAACACCAACAATCCAATACCAAGAAAAAGCAGGCGAAAACGGTTAGCAGAATGTATTACCATAGATGAAACCGTGGGAGTTGTTACCAATGAATACTGGGGACACTAACACCCACCCTATGGACTGTCAAGCAATGGAATTTTATGCTGTATCCCGCCATAACCCGTTGAGAACTACCATGAAAATAACGATTTACCACAACCCAGGTTGTTCCAAGTCACGTCAAACCCTGGCACTGATTCGTGCGCAAGGCCATGAACCCGCGATCGTGGAATACCTCACAGCACCACCGGATGCGATCACCCTCAAACAGGTGATCAAGATGCTCGGCATCACGCCACGTGAATTGTTGCGCAACAAAGAAGAAGAATATAAGAAAGCCGCATTGGATTCCCCCACCGCCAGTGATGATACGATCATCCAGGCCATGCTTACCTATCCAAAATTAATCGAGCGGCCTATTGTCGTCGTCAATGACAAAGCGGTGATGGGTCGACCACCGGAAAATGTGTTAACAATATTACCGAAGCACTAAACCATGGCCGAGATCCTTGTCCTTTATTACAGTCGTCACGGTGCTACCGCCAACATGGCACGGCAAATTGCACGTGGCATTGAACAAGTGCCCGGTATCCAGGCGCGTGTGCGCACAGTACCGCCCATCTCCACTACTTGTGAAGCCATCGAGCCGCCTGTACCCGCGAGTGGTCCACCCTATGCCACATTAAATGATTTACACGAATGTATCGGTTTGGCGTTGGGCAGCCCGACGCGCTTTGGCAACATGGCCGCGCCACTCAAATATTTTATCGATTCCACCAGTTCACTATGGCTCGCCGGTAAACTCGCCGGTAAACCTGCCACTGTCTTCACCTCAACGTCCAGTTTGCATGGCGGCCAGGAAACTACGTTGTTATCCATGATGTTGCCATTACTGCACCATGGCTTTGTTATTGTCGGCATCCCGTACAATGAAACCGATTTGCTGCACACCAGCACGGGTGGCACACCGTACGGCAGCAGCCATTTAGCGGGAATGAATAGTGATCGCGAATTGAGTGAAACGGAAATCCGCTTGTGTCAGGCACAGGGCAAACGCCTGGCGATCATTGCAAAGGCATTGCACAACCCCGCTACGGCATGACATTCGCCGTCCCTGCACATTCAATCGATCCAGGCTTTAACAAACGGGATAGTCAGGCGCCGTTGCGCTTGTAATGATGCGACATCCAACCGATTGAGCAAATCAAACAGACTGTGCATATCACGCGGATAATGTTTGAGTAAATAGCGCGCGACTTCTTCGGGCAGATCAAAACCACGCTGTTTGGCACGTAGCTGCAATGCGGTTAGCTTTTGTGCGTCGTCCAAGCCGTGTAATTGAAACACAGGACCCCAGGCCAGACGTGAAACTAAATCCGGTAAACGGAAGAGGATGGATTTGGGTGAACCGCTGGCGCTGATGCGAATACGTTTGTGTTGTTCACGTATACGATTGTACAAATCAAACAACGCTTCTTCCCAAGGCAATTGCCCTGCGATGGCATGAACATCGTCTATACACACCAGATCCAATTGTTCCATACCTTCTAACATGGCTGGCTCAAATTGCTCGTCACCCGCCAGCGGTAAATACGCTGCAGTTTGGCCGACCTGTGAAGCGGCGTTACACATAGCCTGCAACAAATGTGTTTTGCCACTGGCCGCACCACCCCAAAAATACACCGACATCTCACCTTGGTGGGTTAACGCGTGCAATAGTGCCGCATTATCAGCAGCCACAAAATTGGCATAAGTCGCGGAGTCATCGAGTTGAATACCCAATGGCAATTGTTTTGCTTTCATCGTTCACGCTTTGGAATAAAGTGTACTTGCCATGTAACGCTCATGCAGATAACGCAGCAACACGACAACTACAGCGGCCACCGGCAAGGCCAACAAGATGCCCAAAAAGCCGAACAACTGGCCACCGGCCATAACTGCAAATATCACCGCCACCGGGTGCAGGCCAATGCGGTCACCCACTAACAGCGGCGTGAGGATCGCGCCTTCAATAAGTTGCCCAAGCCCAAACACAATCGCAATATAAATGAGGTGCGTTGTGTCATGGAATTGCAGCACACCGGCAATGCTCGCCGCCACCAGCCCCACGATCAAACCCAGGTACGGGACAAAACTGACAAGCCCCGCCAGCAGGCCAATTAACACCGCCAGTTCCAATCCGACAATCGACAATCCGACACTGTAGATGAACGCAAGTACCAGCATCACCAGCAGTTGGCCACGCAAGAATGCACCCAATACATCGTCCGATGCCTTGGCTAATTGACTGATCACGGGCGCGATCCGTCGCGGTAACAATTCATGGATCCGTGTAACCATCACATCCCAATCGCGCAACAAATAAAACGTCACCAGTGGAATGAGCAACAGATTTGCCAACCAACCCACCAGGGCCAGACTTGAACTGGAAATGTAACTCAGCACTGTACCGAGCACTCCACCGGCTTGCTGCCAATGTGATTGTAAAGAATTCTTTAAAGTATTGACGTCCAGGTGTATATCGATTGCAAAGCGGGTTTGCAGCCAGGGAATAAATTGGGTTTGCACTACATCAATGTAGCCGGGAATATTATTGGCCAGCAACACCACCTGTCTTTCCAGCATTGGCACTAGTATCACCGCCGCGACGGCTAACAATAAACTTAAACTAAAAAATACCGTGGTCACTGCCCAGGTGCGCGATAAACGCCACTGCTGCAGGCGATCCACTAATGGATCGCCGATGTAGGCAAACAGCGCTGCCACCATAAACGGTGTTAAAATTGGCGTTAACAAATAAATCAGTATACCCAGCAGCAGCGTGCTACTGAGCGCCAACCATTTATTTGAATCAGTCATAGGGGTTGTCTCTTTTTCAAACTTTGCATAATCCGTTGCCCCCAAGCAGCAACGTAGGCCACACCGCTGAACGCCGTAGTAAAAGCAACAGCAACGATTAGCACGAGATCAAATTGATCCGGGGCATAGGGCATCAACGCTGGTGTGGTGGAGAGTTTATACAGCAATACCAGCACCAGTAAAATTTGCATCACGGTATTTATCTTGCTGATGCGCAGTGGTTGCATCGCTGCATCTTTAACTGCATAGCGATACAATGCCGCACCGATAACAATAAGTATGTCACGCCCAATCACCAACAATACCAACCACAGCGGAACGATCTTGAGCATACCTAACAATAAGTAACAACCCATGAGCAACAACTTATCGCCGATAGGATCAAGATAGGTACCTAATGGGGTCTGCCAGCCAAAACGCCTGGCAAGAAACCCATCCAGACCATCAGAAATACCGGCGATTAAAAATGAGATAAGTGCCAGTTGATATTGCTGCTGCCAAAGAAAATACATGATCGGCGCAACCAAGAGGATACGCGCCATGCTGATAATGTTCGGCAAATGTTTCACGGCGACAAACGGTAAACCAAATCTGGCACCACCGGTGCGACACTGCCCGTCACGACGTTTGCCGGTGACAGCTGACCCTGGATATTTGGCAAATTCTGTGGTGTTTTTTCCAGAAAATCCGACAGCAGGATTTGACTCAGCGCAAAATAACGCGACAAGCCCAAGCGGCCTACTGATGTTGTCACTTTAAATACAGCGCTATCGGCCTGCACTGATAATAAATTCACCGCCTTGGTTTGCGTCAGTGAACGCAGATACTTCACGGTACGGTTATAATCCGTCAGACTTTTTATATCTTTAATCTGTACCGTGATGATCGAGTCCTCCGCCTGACTCACTTGTGCGTAGCGTGACGCCAAATAATCCGTGGTGCCATTGATCGCCAGATCAATAGCCTGATTCATCGCCACAGCACTGGCGTTCCAATCTTGCTTGCGGCCATCGTGATACAAAGTCCATCGCGCCGTCCACAAACCAGATGACTCATGTGACAAGCGGCCCACCAGCACCGATTCATTCTGATAACGTTGTGAGGCTTGCAGTATTACCTCTGCAACATTTCCCCATACCTCACTGACCTGTAATGCAGCACTGTCCGTAACATCCAGAAGTGGATAATGAATGGGTAAACCCCGAATCCGTGCGCGTTCATCCAGTACCGCACGTGTCACATTATTACTGCCCTGACTGAATAATTCGCGTTGACCGCGTTCCTCCACCACTAACCAGAGCAAGGTACCAGGACGCGTCTTGTCCCAAATCGGGACATTGTTGTCACGCAATAATTTATTCACCACTACCGGATCAAATTTAACCCATAGTTCGAGTGGCAGCTCAGCAGCGGCACTATATTTGTTAGGTGTTTTATCGCGAAAACGAAATTGTTGCGCGTAATTTGTCGCATTGACCAACGATCCCTTGATGCGGGGATACTCCTCAGACTCGGCGATATTATTGCGGCCCGAAACCCGCACCAACACTTCCACCAGTGCCAGACGAATGGCGTCATCGCGCTCTTCCCGGTCCTGGCTTCTCACCGGGATGGTGGCTTCATACAAATTAGGTACGGTATCGGCGTACACCACCATAGCCATCGCACACAGCCAACCGCCATACAGCCCTTGATATATAACGCGTAACAACATAGATTTCACATTCCTCTTGATTCGGTCATGCGGAATACATTCCCTGACCGGGCTGAACTTGATAAAATCCTATTATTACCTACCCCACGCCGCTACACAAAGGCCAACCTGAACATATCTACACAGAGAAAGGATAAAAACGTGTCAGCACTCCCTCCCAACGACAAGCAGCAGCCTGTTTCGCTGAGTTACCGTGATGCAGGCGTGGATATCGATGCCGGTGATGCCCTGGTCGAACGCATTAAACCCTATGCCAAACGCACCATGCGACCCGAGGTCATGGGCGGCCTGGGTGGCTTCGGTGCCTTGTTTCAATTGGATCTCCGTCGTTATCACCAACCCGTGTTGGTATCTGGCACGGATGGGGTGGGAACAAAATTAAAGCTGGCCATCCAAATGGGTAAACATGACAGCATTGGTATCGATCTGGTGGCAATGTCGGTCAATGACGTGATTGTGCAAGGAGCCGAACCGTTATTCTTTCTCGACTATTACGCCACCGGTAAATTAACTGTGGATACCGCAGCGGATGTGATCAAAGGCATTGCCATTGGCTGCGAGGATGCCGGTTGCGCCCTGATTGGGGGTGAAACCGCTGAAATGCCTGGGATGTACCACGATGCCGATTACGATCTGGCCGGTTTTTGCGTTGGTATTGTGGATAAAGACAAGATCATCAATGGTAGTACCATCCGCGCCGGTGACGCCGTGATCGGTGTGGGTTCCAGCGGTCCCCACTCCAATGGTTATTCGTTAATCCGCAAGATCATCAGCACCAGCGGTGCCGATCTGAGCCAACCCTTTGCCAACAGCACCTTGGGCCAGGTCCTGCTCGCCCCCACGCGTATTTATGTTAAACCTCTATTGCAGTTGTTTAGCCAACTGCAAGTCAAAGGTCTGGCACACATCACCGGTGGCGGCTTGCTGGAAAATATCCCGCGTGTCCTGCCGGAGAATACGGTTGCCCGCATTCAAGCCACATCCTGGCAACGCCCCGCCGTGTTTGACTGGTTGCAACAAAACGGCAATGTCACCGATAACGAGATGTACCGTACCTTCAATTGTGGCATCGGCATGGTCGTGATCGTGGCTGCGGCCGATGCCAGCAAGGTCGTACAACACTTCGCCGCGTGCAGTATGCCTGCCTGGCAGATTGGCACCATCACCCCCGGTCAGGGTGATGCTTACGTCAGCATGCAATAGTCACACGGCATGTCCGCCAACCCAGCCATGCCTTTTCCAATCGTCGTGCTGTTATCGGGAGAGGGTAGCAATTTACAGGCGATTCTTGATCGCATCACCGCTGGCACTATCCCCGCACAAATTGTGGCGGTCATTAGTAATCGCGCCGACGCCCACGGCATCACGCGTGCGCGTAATGCCGGTATTAATACCTATGTTCTTGATCCCCGCCAATTTCCAGATCGCAACATCTATGATCGGGAATTAGTAACCCTCATTGATCACTACGCGCCAAAATTAGTCGTGTTGGCCGGGTTTATGCGTATCCTCACCGCCGAGTTCGTGCAGCATTACCTCGGCCGCTTGATCAATATTCATCCCTCGCTGTTACCTAAACATAAAGGTCTGCGCACCCATCAACGCGTGATGGAGGCCGGTGATACCGAACATGGCGCCACCGTGCACTTTGTCACCCCTGAGTTAGACAGCGGCCCAATCATCTTGCAAAACAAGATACCCATCCAGAAAACCGATACCCCCGCCAGCTTGGAACAGCGGGTGCATGCCCTCGAGCACCAGTTATACCCTGAGGTAATCCGCCTCATCGCGACAGGTGCCGTTCAGTTACACGCTGGTACTGTCTATCTGACGAATAAACCGTTAACATCGGTATAACATAAACACTCTACGGAGTTAATGTATCCTACCGCACATATGCAAATATACATTCTTCAGCCTTAGTCTGTTATTCATGATGAATAGCGCACGGGCCGATATGCTTGGGCAAGGTTTTAATCTGGTATACGAGGTTCATCACAACGACACGTATTTAGGTGTAAGCCAGAACACTTTAATAAAACTCAAGGATGGCCAATGGGAATACCGCGCCGAACTGGAACCACGGGGTTTTGCCTCGCTGTTTCTTTCTGATCGCATCACTGAGATCAGCCGCTTCACGCATAACGCTGGTTTAATCAGGCCAGTGCATTATTTTCATCACCACCGCAAGGGTGATCGCGACAAACAGAAATACGAGATCAGCTTTGATTGGGACAAAAAGCGCTTATTAAATTCCTCGGAAAATAAACAATTGAATTTGCCAGACTTCACCCAGGACTTGCTGAGTTTTCAACTCTATTTGATGCAGAAGTTGCAACAAACCCCGAACTTCACCAGCCTGGCCCTACCGATTGCAACACGCAAAGATGTCTATGTTTACCATCTGGTGAATAAAGGCGAGTCCAAACTTGTTGTTCCTGCCGGTAGCTATCAAGCGGTGCGACTGGAATCAGAAGAGCACGATGGTGACCGCTATGTAGTATGGTGCGTCAAGGAACTGGAATACCTCCCTGTTAAGATTCAGAAAATCAAAGCCAACGGTGATATCGTTACCCTGGGGCTAACGTCGCAGGTAAAAACTCCGTAAAGAGATGCGCCTGGTCATCGGGTGTTTAAAGAGTTCAGCCCGGCTTTATTCGAGAACCCTTAATACCCCTCTTTTACGTCTTTGGCAACGTCACACCTTTTTGCCCCTGATATTTCCCGCCTCGATCTTTATACGAGGTTTCGCAGACTTCATCGGATTCAAAGAATAACATTTGCGCCACGCCTTCATTGGCGTAAACCTTGGCTGGCAGCGGCGTGGTATTGGAAAACTCCAGTGTCACGTGCCCTTCCCATTCCGGCTCCAAGGGCGTGACGTTGACGATGATGCCGCAGCGTGCGTAAGTGGATTTGCCAAGGCAGATGGTCAGTACATTGCGCGGGATGCGGAAGTATTCGACGGTACGCGCCAACGCAAATGAATTGGGCGGAATGATGCAGACATCGCTATTCACATCGACAAACGAGTTGGCATCGAAGTTTTTCGGATCGACGATGGTGCTATTGATATTGGTGAACAGTTTGAATTCATTGGCACAACGCACATCGTAACCGTAACTGGAAGTACCGTACGAGACGATCTTCTGCCCATGGGCGGTGCGAACCTGTCCCGGCTCAAACGGCTCGATCATCTTGTGTTGTCCCGCCATGCGACGGATCCATTTATCCGACTTGATACTCATGTTCACCACTCACTACTGATTTAACTAAAGTGCGAATGCTAACGGTTGTCGGCGTGAGGCACAAGCTGCGGTGATCGGCCATGATGTACAGGAAGCGGGACAAGGTTTTCCTCGCCCCGCATCGCAGCCAAACAGCGTGCTTAGTTGTTCTGGATAACGATCTTGGGGAACGCGGCGCTGAAGTCTTTTGCCTTCAAGGATAACTTGGCGGCGACACGACGGGCGATGTCGCGATAGATAAGCGCAATCGTGCCTTCGGGATCCGCTACGACCGTGGGTTTACCACTGTCGGTGGATTCGCGGATGGAGATATCCAGGGGCAATGAGCCCAGCATATCGACATCATATTGGTCTGCCATGCGCTGGC
>JANNJI010000846.1:0-3281 GCA_031405795.1 Gammaproteobacteria bacterium | reverse complement strand
CCTCAAATCGGGGTTATAACCATAACCAAACTAGGCTTAAGATGACACGACAACGGTATTCCAATTCTTACCAGGAACAAGCGATTGAAAAACCAACGATTACGCCACACGAGTTGGTCTCGGGTGTGGTGCGGCTGGTGTCGCTGCCGGAGGTCTGTATTCGGGTCAATGAAATGCTGGATGACCCCAAGATCAGTGCCAGCGATATCGGTAAGATTATCAGCCAGGATCCTGGTTTGACCGCGCGATTACTCAAAATTGTTAACAGTGCATTTTACGGTTTCCCATCGCGGATCGAGACAGTATCACGCGCGGTGACGGTGATTGGGCTGCGTGAGTTACGTGGGCTGGTCCTGGCGGCATCGGCGGTCGAGGCCTTTTCCAAGATTCCCAATGATGTGTTGAACATGGTGCGGTTCTGGCGACATAGCGTGTATTGCGGGGTGGTTGCAAAATTACTCGCGCAGCACTGTGATGTATTACACAGCGAGCGGTTGTTTGTTGCTGGCTTATTGCATGACATTGGTAAGCTGATTATCAGTCATCGCCTGCCGACACAAGCGCGTGAAATACTCCGCCTGCAACACGAAACGGACATGTCTGAAATCGACGTTGAGCGACAAGTGCTTGGTTTTGATCATGCCCATGTCGGCGGTGAACTGCTGAAGGTCTGGCAAATGCCCAAGACCTTAATGAGTGCCGTGCGTTACCATCATGAACCCGATCAAACCGATGATGCGATTATTGATACCTCCCTGGTGCATATCGCCAACGGCATGACCTTCATTGCCGAGCAAGGACTGGATGCGCAAGGCAAAGGCGATGAGATTTCCCTGTATGCCTGGCAAACCACCGGGCTGACACCTGATGCCATGGATAATATTTTTCAGCAAGCCGGTGAATTATTTGCCGAGGCCCTCGAATCCATCTTGCCGCGGAGTTATCGGCCCTATTAAACCAGAACCGAGTTGGCCTTAAGTGCAACGTTCTCTAAATAACTGTTCCTAAATAGTGTCCGCTAACCGAAGCGGCGGGTTGCGATATCGGTAAGTTTTGATACAGCGGAAATACAATCATGCCTCAAAACAATTCGCAGGATAGCTGCCTCAACGAATCACTTCCCCCTTTGAAAAAGGGGGATTAAGGGGGATTTTTATATTCGGCGCATTTCAAATCCCCCCTAGCCCCCCTTTTTCAAAGGGGGGAAACAACACACCGACCGCATGCAGCGTTATTAAACAAGGTGGACAGGAATTCGGAACAGTTATTTAGTCCATCGTCCCCGCACAATGTTAAAGTAGCCCGCAGAGGAAAAACCGATGCAGGCTATTCAAAGACTATTGTCGATCATGGCGCAATTGCGCGATCCAACCACCGGTTGTCCATGGGACAAGGAACAATCCTTTAAAACCATCGTCCCGCACACGCTGGAAGAGGCGTACGAGGTGGCCGATGCCATCGAGCGTGAGGATCATGTGGCGTTGCGCGATGAGCTAGGGGATCTGTTATTCCAAGTCGTGTTTTATGCACAACTGGCCAAAGAAAAAAACTTGTTTGACTTTAACGATGTGGTCACCAGCATCAGCGATAAGCTTGAACGCCGGCATCCGCATGTATTTGCCGATGTCGTGATCACCGATGCCCAGGCGCAAACCGTGCATTGGGAACAACTCAAGGTACAAGAGCGCAAGGCCATGACTCCTTCAGCAACGCCGAGTGTGTTGGACGGTATGGCGCAGACACTGCCAGCGTTAAATCTCGCGCAGAAGATCCAAAAACGCGCGGCCCAAGTGGGATTTGATTGGCCGGGTCATGACGGCGTGGTGGATAAGGTCAGGGAAGAACTGGCTGAATTGGTGGCGGACTGGGACGATAAAGATAAACGTCAGGAGGAGCTGGGTGATTTGTTATTTACCTGCGTGAATCTGGCGCGTCATGCACAGACCGATGCTGAAACGGCCTTGCGTTGCGCCAACCGAAAATTTACGCAACGTTTTCGTGCGATGGAGCAACGCCTGAGCGCCGCAGGTGTTGCGATTGAAACCGCCAGCGCGGCACAAAAAGAAGCGGCCTGGCAAGAAATAAAAAAACAATAAGTCAGGATAAGCGCGGATTATTTTTTATTTATTATTCCCGTACCTGCGAGAATCGCGTATCGTACGCAAACTATTTCATACTTTAGTAAAAGCAGGCCATGGAACTCATTTACTATTTTATCGATATCCTTTTGCATCTGGATAAATATCTGCAGGCGATGACCACCGAATACGGTCTGTGGGTTTATGGTATTTTGTTCCTGGTGATATTTTGTGAAACAGGCTTGATAATTCTGCCATTCCTGCCGGGCGACTCGTTATTATTTGTTGCAGGTACCCTGGCGGGGGCGGGCCTGCTAAACCCTTTCGTGCTTGCCGTGGTCCTGATTGTGGCGGCGATCCTGGGTGACACGGTGAATTATTTTATCGGCCGGAAAATGGGGCCTGCGGTGTTCAACCGCCCCAATGCACGTTTCTTTAAACAAGAACACTTGCTCAAGACCCAACGCTTTTATGAAAAGCACGGCGGCAAGACCATCATTATTGCCCGCTTTATTCCTATTATTCGTACCTTTGCACCGTTTGTTGCGGGTATTGGTTCAATGCAGTATTCGCGCTTTATTGCCTATAACGTGGTGGGTGCTATTGTCTGGGTGGTGAGTCTGGTCACTACCGGTTTTTTTCTGGGTAACATCGCCTGGGTAAAAGATAATCTGACCTTGGTGGTGTTGGCTATTATTATTCTGTCGATCATGCCGGGGATAATTGAATATATACGACATCGCCGCCGCGCCGGTGTCTAAAGGATCGATGGAAGTGCTAAATGACAAGGTGTAGGGATGGGTTGCAAATCCATCTGTATGAATGCGCCACTCACTATCGTGCTGGACAGCGTTGATGACAATCGATCAGTCATTCCTTATATTTACTAATCATTTATGGTAGAAGTAACATGATCATCGAATTTCATCGCAATATCCTTGCTGACAAGGTGCGTAATACTGCTTTTCATCAAGCCTTGCAAAAGGTGATCAAACCCGGTCAATCCATTGTTGCCGATATCGGCTCCGGTACTGGTTTTTTGGGATTTCTAGCCAGTCAGTTGGGCGCAAAGGCAGTGTATCTTTATGAATACTCGCCCATCGCCAAACTCAGCCAGAAACTGGCGCGCCTCAATCATATCCAACACTGTCATTTTATTCAGAGTCATTCCAGTAAAGTGGCCAAACCTGTACCCGTTGATAT
>JANNJI010000845.1:0-1088 GCA_031405795.1 Gammaproteobacteria bacterium | reverse complement strand
TTCGCCTGTTATAAAATCTGCCCCATCCCCACCATAGATCACATCGCCAAATTCACTACCGTAAATAATATCTCTTTGCGCCGATCCAACGAACGGTTCTATCACGAGTGAGTCATACGTGGTCGTATCAATTGTTGTATTATCAGCAAACACAAACTGTTCAATACGAGCATTTGGATTGGTAAACCAACCTTGCACAATCAGCCGATCATTCGAACCATTGATAGTAATTTCCAGTTCATGGGTGGCTAGACGCCGCACGACGAGATCACTTGCGGAAATTCTGACGCCAAATACCACAGTGTCGATGTCAGTCGCACTGGCCTGTTCCAGGATCACATCACTGCCGTCACCCCGTGCAAAGCGATACGTATCGCTGCCCTCACCGCCCAGCAGACGATCATCACCACCGTTACCCTGCAACACATCGTTACCGGCAAAGCCGTGGATTTCCTCACCGCTTGCATTGCCCGTTAAGGTGTCACCCAACGCCGTCCCGTATATCCGCCGCGTGCCGCCGGTTTCCGTCACTTGCACGACATTCGTCAGCGTGGCGAGATCAACACGGCTGCCATCGGCAAACCGCAGCACTTCAATCCGGCTGGCATCGCCAAATGGGCCGGGGACATAGGCATTTTGGATCGTGAGACTGTCGCTGCTGCCAGTCACACGAATCACCAGATTGTTGTTCAACCCTTCAATGCTGAGATCAGCAAAGCTTATTCCCGCGCCAAAGGCAATCGTGTCGCTATTACCGAGGGTTTGATCATAATCCTGAATCACATCCTGGCCGTCGCCGCGATTGAACACATACGTGTCATTCCCCGCGCCGCCTTGCAGCGCATCATTGCCGCCCTGACCCTGCAAAGTATCCGCACCATACGATCCCACCAATGTGTCATTGCGGTTACCGCCGTACAGCGTTGCATTGGCCATCGTGCTGTACAACGTGACTGGCCCGGCGAGTTGCATTAACTCTTGTTGCGTAAATTCGCCATCGGCGAATTGATAGATCTGGTTTTGATCTACGCCGCCATTGTAGATCGTCGACACCTGGCCACTGGCATTGGTTAACCGCAAGGTGGTGC
>JANNJI010000844.1:0-6548 GCA_031405795.1 Gammaproteobacteria bacterium | reverse complement strand
ATCGCCATGAAACTGTTGGTGCCAATCAGTTTTTGAAAATCAGCGGGGACCAATTGCCAATAGGCTTTGCGGTTCCCGTCATGAATACACACGGCCTGCGGTTTTTCCATGAGATGAAAGAATAAATGTCCCTGCGTGAGACGGACCTCAAACCGGTTAAATACCGGATCGTTGTCGGCACCGATAGTTAATTTTGGCTGTAGTAGTTTATCTTCGCGATGGTAGGTGGCGAAGACAATGCGGTTTAGGCCGATGCCATCGTGCATGCCTTCCGCTGCCAGTTGTAAAATGGTTTCGACGGGGGCTTTCTGTAGCACTGCTTGCTGAATGCCCACCAGCGCATCGCGCAGTATATTTATCTGCGGGATCAAACAAATATCGGCGTGGCGCGGTGGATCGGGGGTAGGTGCAGTGGTTGCGGTCGGAGACACTTCAGTGATCAACGGTAATAAAGCGGCGCTGTGCACGACCCCTTCATAGTGATTACTGCGTGCCACTGTCACGGCAAGCTCATGACATTCACGACTGATGTCAGCCACGGGCTTTCCTAACCACTCGGCAGCCTGTTGTTCAATCTTGAGCGTTTGTTCACTATACCAACCCATGCCAGCGCTGCGCGCGAGTTGTACTGCCAACATGATGCCGTAGGCACGTGGATGTTGCGCATTCTCACCATGTAAGGCATCAATGACCAGGCTGGGCAGTGCCCAGGACTGTGCCAGTGCCATCGATAATTGATCCAAGGTAAAACCCAAGACAATGTATTGGGCTTCCTCAGAAGCAATATTTTCTTCCATGCGCAGTTTAAATACTTCAAGAAGTTTTTCCGGGGCATGCAAGGCAAACACTATTTCACCGAGAAAGTGTAATTGAGTTGCCACAAAAACTTCATCCGGTGTCATGTCATGCCGGTGTTTGGCCCATACTACGGCCTGCATACTGGCGTGGTAAATACGACAATAGGTGCGCATCAATTGTTTGCGTGCGGGTTCGGCCAACATTTTATTGATCAACGGCAGTTGCATCGCCATGGTTGTCGCCGGTTGTGTGCCCAGTAACATCAGCGCCTGGTGGACGGAGGTGATCTCCCGTTGCAATTTATTTTTACCCTTGGTATTGCAGGCGCGGAACAGTTGCACGGTCAGCCCGGGATCCTGCTCGATGGCGGCAATAATATCGGCTAACGGCACATCGTCGTGGTGGCTGAGCTTGCGTAATCGTTCAACCGATTGGGCCATGATCGGAATGGGCTTAGTCCCAACGCGATCTATCCATTCTTTGATCTTGGCATGCATGGTCGGCGCATCTTCTCTTGCAATAAATAAGGGTATATGTTCGCAACGAGTACGAGTTCCTGGAAAGTAGCGGTATTTACCGGTGTTGCTTTAGCGAATAAGGCGTTGATGTCTTAAGTTTCGGTCGTGCCAGACGATAATTCCCCTGAGGAACTGCCCCATCGTTTAATAGGGAACAACGCGTCAATGAAACTCATCATCGGTTTGATCATCGTCTTCGGCAGTGTTTTTGGCGGATTTATCCTGTCCAGTGGCAGTATGATGGCCTTATTCCAGCCATATGAATTGCTCATCATCGGTGGCGGTGCTTTTGGCTCCTTTGTGGTGGCGAACCCCAAAACCGTGATCATGACGTCACTCAAAGGCGTCCCTGCACTATTGGGCAGTTCAAAATACAACAAAGCCATGTACATGGACCTGTTAACCCTCATGTATAAATTATTTTCCAAGGCGCGCAAGGAAGGTCTGATGGCGCTGGAAGGGGACATTGACGCCCCCGCTGAAAGTGAATTATTTAAGCAATTTCCCAAGATTATCGCCAATCACCATGCGATGGATTTTATTTGCGATTATTTGCGGCTGATGGTGGGCGGCAACATGAATGCCTTTGAATTGGAAAACCTCATGGACATTGAATTGCAAACGCATCATCACGAGGCGATCGTCCCCAGTGGTGCCATACAAACCGTTGCTGACGGTCTGCCGGGATTTGGTATTGTCGCGGCGGTCATGGGTGTGGTGATTACCATGAGTTACATCAGTGAACCGCCCGAAGTGTTGGGCCATCATATTGCTGCCGCGCTCGTGGGTACCTTCCTGGGTATTTTATTGGCCTACGGATTGGCGGCGCCCATCGCCAAGGCGATGGAATTCCGCGCTGAAGAAGAGGGCAAATTTTTTGAGTGCATCAAGGTCTGTATGATGAGCAAACTCAATGGCTACACCCCACAGGTAGCGGTGGAGTTCGGACGCAAGACGATCTATAGCCATCTGCGGCCCTCCTTTACGGAGCTTGAACAGCACATCAAAGGTGATAAGTAAGCCGATTCGGTTGTAAGGAAGCATAAAACGTGGAAGATAAGAAACAGCCGATTATTGTCAAAAAAATATTTAAGGGCGCACATGCCCATCACGGTGGTGCGTGGAAGGTGGCGTATGCGGACTTCGTGACGGCGATGATGGCCTTCTTCCTGTTGATGTGGTTGCTGGGCGGCACTTCGCACCTGATCCGTGAAGGCATATCTGATTATTTCCGTAACCCCACAGGGCCGTCGGGACCCGGTGGCGCCAGTACCAGTATGATCAAACTCGGTGGTTCAATGGACATTCCGCGCAGTAACAAGGAGAAAAAAAAACCGAGTGATGAGCCGAATAAGTCGATCAAACCAAAAGACAAAGACAGTACCGAAGAAAACAAAGATCCAGAGCAACAGACCAAACCCAAAGTGGCGGATGAACAGAAGCAGGCCGACAAAAAACGCCTCGATGAATTATTGCAAGCCTTGCAGCAGGCGGTGGAAACGAGCCAGGCATTAAAACCATTTAAAGATCAACTACTGCTGGACGTCACCTCTGAAGGCCTGCGGATCCAAATTGTCGATAAAGAAAACCGGCCCATGTTCGATGCCAGCAGTGCCGTACTGAAGTCGTATACCAAGACTATCCTGCATGAAATTGGCAAGATCATTAATGTCGTGCCGAATCGTATCACTGTTTCTGGTCACACGGATGTCGCTGCATTTGCAGGTGGTTATGTGCTGGTTGAATATGGCTCGTTTGCGGAGCGACGTGCCTACAGTAACTGGGAGTTGTCCGCAGATCGTGCCAACGCCGCACGCCGTGAATTGGTCATCGGCGGTATGCAAAGCGAAAAAATTGCGCGAGTGATTGGCTTGGCCTCTTCCGTTTTGTTTGACAAGGCCAAACCGCTGAATCCGGTTAATCGCCGTATTAGCATTATCGTGTTGAATAAGGCCACGGAGGCCGCGATAGGGGTGGAAGAGGACAAGGTCAGTATCAAACCGCAGGATGTGCCCAAAGAGTTAAAACAACCGAAGACGGCTTCTTGATAATCATTATCGGATACCGCTATTGTGTGTGCGGTAAACGGCTAAGATTTCCCGGCAACTCGATTGCTGTTCCCGACGCAATTCTACCTCCTCCCTCCCTGGAGTCGTACTCCCTGCGTTGCTCTAACTCCTGCTTCCATGCAGTCGTCGCCCACTCACTGCGTTCGGAACTCGAAATGACAAAATGTAAATGGTGTTCAGTACTGAAAATGACAGGCTGCACTTTTTCCTTTGTCATTTCGAGTCACGAACAACGTGAAGTGAGGTTCGAGAAATATTAGGTTTTACGATTGTCATGAACAATTGAATTTAATATGCTGGCTTGGGAAAACTCGCCAAAATAGTTTTAAATCGATCATAGCGTGATGATGCTATTAAACCCTGTTCAACCGCAGCTTTGATCGCGCAGCCCGGTTCATGCTGGTGCGAACAGTCCTGAAAGCGGCATTGTTCCAGGTAGGGACGAAACTCAACAAAGGCCTGGGCGAGGGTGGCGTTGTCCACCGGAGTGAGGGCAAAGGCACGCACCCCGGGCGAATCAATCAGATAGCCGCCATTGGGTAAATGATATAACTCAGTGTGACTGGTGGTATGACGGCCATGTATCGAATCCAACTGTGCAACGCGGGCGTCGCTGGATGGTATAAGGGCGCGGATTAAGGAAGATTTTCCCACGCCCGATTGACCGACAAAGATAACACCCACACCATTGAAATGCTGGCGTAGTAGCTCGATACCTTCCCCCGATTTGCTACTGAGAAAAAACACCGGGTAATGCAGTTTGCGATACAGGTTGAAAAGTTCTGTATGTTGCTGCTGCTGTTCGGCAGCAAGCAGGTCACTTTTGTTAACGATGATAAACGGTTTTATCCTGGCAATTTCGCAGGCGAGCAGGTAACGATCCAGCAGATCAACCTGTATCGCAGGTTCGGCAGCACAGACTATACCAACGGTATCGACATTGGCGGCAACAATCCGGTGTTTACCATCCTTGGTTTGTGCGGTCAAGGTGGTCTGGCGGGGCAATAACTCAATGATGCTGCCGTGTGCCTGGCTGTGCGTCTGCCAGCGGACTTTATCACCGCTAATGGTGGCGGGCAGATTTTTCCGGGCGATACAACGATGGCGTATCCCGGAGGGGTCTTCGATGATGATTTCTTTGCCGTAGTTGGCGATAACCATGCCGGTTTGTGTTGTGTCATTATCGGTCTTGTCAGGCTGAGGCTTGTCCATGTTTATTTTATTAAGGCATCGATCATGGCCGCACAAATAAAATCATTCAGTGACAACCCGTCCACCGAGTGGGTGCGATAACGAACACGGCAACGGTTGTAGCTAACCGTCATGTCCGGGTGATGATCTTGCTGATGGGCGATCCAGGCAACGGCATTGACAAACGCCAGCGTTTCATAATAATTCTTAAATTTAAATTCGCGTTCAATCGCCTGGTTTATCTCCAATAGTTGCCACGCCTGTACGGCCGTATGCAGATTTGCAATCTCTTGATTAGCCAGCGCAGGGCTGCCTTTTACTTGTGGTACACAATGCTGTTGCAGCAGATCGATCATTTTTCTGCTTTAAGGTGATAATACGTATCGTTTAAATGGGCGGTGACAGCGTCTACCTGTTGTGCGTTCCAGGCAAGCCCGGCATTGGATTTACAGCGTTGGACCTGTTTTTTCAAACCAGGCAGGGTGGTGACGCGGCGATCTTTGCGTGTATAGAGGTCATTGCCGTCACCGCCGACAATGTTAATGTGGCACTGCGTGCAGTTGCCATCATGCAGTGTTTTACCGCTTGGGGCATCAGCTGCAGTGGCTGCGGTAGCAATAAAAATGAGTCCAGCAGTAGTCAAATAGCGAGTCGATAGGGTCATGGTATTACTCCTTAGTGTAAAAAAATTTAATGGGCGGTTTTCGCCTGCAAATTGGCAATGCGCACCGGCGCTGGTGGATGCGATTCATGAAAGGCAGAATATAACGGATCCGGGGTCAGGGTACTGGCATTTTCTTCGTATAATTTGACCAGGGCACGAATTAAATCCGCTGGATTGCTTTGTTCGGCGGCAAAGTCATCGGCCTCAAATTCATGGCGGCGACTGAAAAAGGCAAAGACAGGCTGCAAGTAAATACTGAAAACCGGCAATACCATTATAAAAAGCAACAGGGCCGTGTGCAGCGAGGGGTGATGGATACCCAGCCCGGTATAGAACCAGGTTTCTCCCAGCAGCCACCCCAGCAGGGCGAACCCGCCCAGCATCAGCAAGGTGTTTACTGCCAAGGATTTTTGGATATGTTTGCGTTTGAAATGGCCCAGCTCGTGCGCCAGCACCGCCTCTATCTCTGCGGGTTGCAAATGTTTGAGCAGGGTATCAAAAAATACAATCCGTTTATGTTGTCCCAAGCCGGTAAAATAGGCATTGCCATGCGCAGAACGTTTTGAGCCATCCATGATAAATATGCCACGTTGGGTGAAGCCACATTTTGTCATTAGTTTTTCAATGCGTTGCTTAAGCTCGATATCTGCAAGCGGGGTGAATTTGTTAAACAACGGGGCGATCAGTGTGGGAAATATCCACAACATGAACAGACTGAAGCCCATCCATACCGCCCAGGCATACAGCCACCAATAGCTGCCGGCGTGTTGCATCAACCACAGGATCACCGCAATCAGTGGTACACCGAAGAGGAGTGCGAGGCCCAGTGCGCGCAGTTTGTCCGTGAAATAAAGCAGGGGTGTTACGCGATTGAAACCATAACGGTGTTCAATAACAAAGGTGGAATAGACATTAAATGGCATCTCAAGCAGGCTGGTGATCAATAAGGCGCTGAGGATGACCGCGACGCCATGCCACAGGCTATCGGTGATCAATGTCGCCAGCGCCTGATCCAATACGGCTAACCCGCCACCTACTGTCCATAACAATAGCAATACGGTGTCATACAGTAATACCTGGCGCGCCAAGCGTAATTTGTCTTGGGTATAATCAGCTGCTTTTTGGTGTGCGGCCAGGGGTATTTTGTCCGTAAAGGCGGCGGGTACTTGATCACGATGGCGGCTCACCGCAGTGAATTGGCGCTGGCTCAAACGGCACCCGCCACCACGCGTCGTCCGGCACAATGATGGCCACAGACGCCGCGATCTGATCCAGCGCTGTTGTGGGAATGGCGTCGGCGAGTGCTCC
>JANNJI010000843.1:0-7799 GCA_031405795.1 Gammaproteobacteria bacterium | reverse complement strand
CCATCTCTACTGAGAAGTTAGTGCCAGTTAATGCGCCATCAACGAGGAAAACCCAAACACCATCTGCAGGTCCGGTGAGCGTCAACAAACCTGTCTTAGCTACCGCGTCGAGACAATAAACACCAGGCGCAAGATTCTCGCCCGCAAGGGTAGAACCCAGGATCGAGACGCAAGATGAAGATTGAAGTTGCAGTGCCGCGTACGCGTCAAGGAAGGCAACCCGTGCATCAGCAGCAGCCGCATCAGTTGCAGGAGGAGTTGCGCCGGTAATTGTGCAGCCTGTATTTGTAAACGGAACAGCACTGCCGGGGGCAACACCAACGGCACCCACCACCGAGCCTGCAGTACACGTTACATTTGTGCCACCCAGGACTGCGAATGCTGACGCTGTACCAGTACCGGGACCTGTGCCTGTACCCGGTGCAGGCGTTGTCGCCCATACCGACGATGTGCCGCCAAGCAGCGCGGATGCCGCCAACAAACACGTAGAGAGATATTTCTGCAGATGATTCATGATGTATTTTCCTTTGGTTAGGTTTTCAGGGGAACTTGTTAAACAATGCACAGGAATGCGGTTGATTCATTGCGGCCGCGATCCCTGCTTACGGCACCAAGGTTCTGATACCGAATGTCGCACGTGACTATCCCCTTACATTGCCAAACATTCGGTGCGGTTGCGTACATAGCCGAAAAAAAAAGCCGTCTCACGACGGCCTGTTTATTCTTCACACTCACCACCCCGGCTGAATGACATATCTGTATTACAGTAATATGTCCGCCAGGATTATCTGGCTACTTAACAGCTTGTAAAAAAACTTGACATTGAACCCCGATCCGTCGTTCCGGCCAAACACCGTGCGCGCCGGAATCCATATTATCAAAACAGGCTTCCGGCTATCGACGTGAGTTGGTTTAAAGCATGCTCAGTACGTTCTGCGTTTTTCAACAACTATTAAACTGATTTACGCAAACGTGCCCACATATTAGCAAGACGTTGCATACCGATGCGGCTTAGATAACTGGAAGTCAAGCCCGCGATACCCGCTATGGGTGTCCATGCGGAAACACCCTTCTGCGTGATTTGCGGTTTATTCCGCCGTGCCAGCCAAACGCCGAACAATGCCCCGGCTCCCGTCATCGCAAGTACCGATGATGGCTTCGCCACTCGCGCCCGTACGGCTGATCGAACTTGTACGAAGTTCTCACGCGTTTCACATTTGGCTTGCGCAAGTTGACATTCAGCAGTGAGAATAGCGGATCGAGTCGGCATATATCTCATCATGCCGCAGAATTTGATCGGCGGTATCATCGCAAGTTGTCGCTGGGTGGCGGGGAAAAGCAATTCGCGACTTAGCGTCATGCAATACAATATCACCAACGTGGCTGTCACCAGATTCACCAACGCAATGACAAACATCGCGCTTATCCACGTCATACCAAGCGAAACAGCCCACAACGCCAGCGCACTCATGAGTCCGAGCCAGGCGGTGAAAACAAGCACCACCGCCAGCACGCCCAGCGCCACCATCCACACCAGCATAAGACCGGCGCGACGGACTTCGAGTGAAAATAATCGGAGTACATCGGCGAAAACCTGTCGCACCGAATGAAACGCGTTAGCGACCCCGTCGACGATTCCATCGATCGGCGGCGGGGTCGCTGCGGCGTATTCCTTGTCAGCGCATTCCTTGGAGGAATCCATGAATGATCTGCGGTGGTTTATTTGCGAAAGATGCGACTTATCAGGTAACCGGTTGCCAGCGCAATACCCAGCGCCTTCAGCGGATTGGTTGCCACGTAGTCGCGTGTACTGCTGATAAATTTCTGTTGCGTCGCATTTAAGGCCGATGCTTGCTCATTAAGCCACTCCGCCGTGGGTGTAACGCCATGCACTGCCTTATCAACGCTTTGATGCGCATATTCCGCCGCACGGTCAATGGCCGGACCGGCCTTACGCGCTGCTTCGTCGGCAGCACCCGCAACTTTATCAACCATATGATGTGCGCCCATTGCTGCTTTGTGCAGGGCACCGTCGCCTTTTGGCAGCGGATTGGATACAGACGGGGTGTTGCTGTGTTCGGTAGTTTTCATTGTGTTTCTCCAGTAAAATAATTAAGGTTGATAGTGAACAGCTCAGCGTCTTGCGGAAAAAAATCCGATCAATACGCCAATTGCTGCGGCAATGCCGATTACTCGCCATGGGTTACCACTGACGTAGCTGTCGACAGCGGTCGCTGCCTGCTTATATTTCCTGGCTGTCAGGGTTTGTACATTCGATACAGCGTCTTTAAAAACATGTTGCTCCATGAGCGTTTCTCCTTAGTGCACTACAAAATTCAAGACAATCGCAAAGCATTACGCGAAATTGCGCTGTTGCCGTTGCGCTGCCGCACATGGCTGTGTGACCGCCGTGTACGTTCTCATTTGTACGCGGATACGCCGGGCGATTCGGTGCGGTGGCAGACATACGCCATACTGAACCACGATAATATGCTTGCCTATGTGTCGTGGCGAACAGAAGCTGGTGCTACCGGTGCCTATAGTCGTTGCTCAAGTACATTACTAAACATAACCAGGAGAAACACAGATGGCAAAGAAAAGTCGAGGTGGTCGAATGACTGCCGCCAAAAAACGCGCTGCGAAAACACCCGGTGGCAAAGGTCCTATTAAAGATCGTCCCGCAGGCCGGCATATCATGAAGACTTAACCGTCTTCCTGGGATCGCCGCTGCTTGCGATACAAACAACCCGTTGATGAGAAATAAATTATGTTAACCGTTTTAATCTGGTCTTTGGTTGCCGTTGCGCTGATCGCTGCTATTGGTTTTTTATTCGGCGCGATCACGCGCCGAGATCCTGATGATGAGGCTCAGGTAGAGTACCTGAGCCGCTGGAGTGACATGACCCGGTTACGAAAACAGGAAAATTGAACCCCGCTTCGTCGTTCCGGCCAAACGCAGTGTGAGACGGAATCCATATAAATAGGCTGCTGCTATCGACGTACGTCGGTTTAAAAAATTCGCAGTACGTTCTGCGTTTTTTAACAGGCGGCTAAATAACTGTTCCGAAATGGTATCCACTCACTGAAGTACTAGATTAATTCAGCTGGTCCTGTTGATCAACATTCCTGTCGATAACGAAATACCAACATGCCGCTGAACAATTTACAGGATGGCGAAATCAACGAACCACTTCCCCCTTTGAAAAAGGGGGATTGAGGGGGATTTTTATATTCGAGAGTGTTCAAATTCCCCCTCACCCCCCTTTTTCAAAGGGGGGAACAATCGCAACCCGGCAGATACACGACAACATTCATTTCACTTAATCCATTGCTCAAAGTGGACAGGAATTCGGAGCAGTTATTTAGGCCGCTGCGTATTCAATGATATCGTTAACGGCCCGGTAACAGCCACAGGCAGCGCGTTCCAAACCCTTGCGATTAAGCACCGTGAGCTTGCCACGGCTGTAACGAATCAGTTTTTTCTGTTGCAGTATCCTGGCCGCCAGCGTGACACCGGCGCGCCGCACACCCAGCATATGTGCGAGAAATTCCTGCGTAAGCTGAAACTCATTTGAGTTTACCCGATCCTGTGTCAGCAACAACCAGCGTGCCAGACGTGCGCCGATGTGATGGAAACGATTGCAACCGGCTGTTTGCGCGACCTGCGCCATGAATCCATAAAGATAGCGATTTAACTCGCGTTGCAGCAGCGGATTACGCTTGATCTCACGGCGAAAAGCCGCCTCCTCAATTCGCATCGCGGTACCGGAACCTTGCACCAGCATGCGCACTGGTGACACCCCAACGCCCAAAAACAACGCCATGCCTGCCATGCCGTCCATGCCGACCAGCCCCACCTCCACGCTCGCGTGTCCTGCCACCGGGGTTAATAAGGAAATAATCCCGCTATTGGGTAAATACACATGCCGAAGTGGTTTGCCAGGCTCGCAAAGTACCTCGCCATAGACAAGTTTGACTTGTTCATGACGCGCGAGTAGGCGTTGACTGTCCTTGCGCGGCAGAGCTCGTAGTATGTTATTGGTGGCCGGGGTGTATTTTGCGCTGGACATAACATTCCTCTTTGTACTGCTTCGTACTATTAATGAACGCCGATACGCGTGTTTGTCGTGCAAAACGAAAGCGGACAATAGATGGCAGACAAGGTCTAAGGTTACCAAGTAATTCAAAAGTTAATTTACTTGAGCACGGAACCACAGTACGCCTAACACGACGCATTAGCGAGACATATCGGAAGTTTCACCATCATATCTCAGCAATCTACGACGCATGCCCCCGCAGAGCTGATCCTCTTAGCGGGCAACAAACGATCATATTCTTTTTTCACCACCGCATAACATTCACAGACCAAGGCCTCCAATCCCGGCCGATCAAGCACCGTGATGCGACCACGGCTATAACTGATCAGGCCCCGGGCTTGCAATTTTCCCGCCGCCTCGGTGACGCCTTCGCGGCGTACACCCAGCATGTTGGCAATTAATTCCTGAGTCATGGTGAGTTTATTAGTCGACAGGCGATCCAGACTCAGCAGCAACCAGCGGCACAGTTGTTGTTCCAACGAATGGTGCCGATTACACACGGCGGTCTGCGACATTTGTGTCATCAGCGCCTGGGTGTAACGTAACAGCAATGTTTGCAGCCCGCCGTGACGCTCAAACTCCTCCATCAGTATTTTTCCTTTGAGTCGAAACGCCTGACCGGCACTTTGTACCAGCGCCCTGCTGGTGGTGGTACCACCGCCCATGAACAAGGCGATACCCAATATCCCTTCATTGCCGACCACGGCTATTTCTGCCGAGGCACCATCCGTCATGACATAAAGCATCGACACGATGCAGCCCGGCACGGGAAAATATACATACTCCAGCTCAACACCGGATTCGTAAATCACCTTGCCCAGCGGCATCGTAACCAACATCAGGTCGGGATACAGGCGTTCGAATACTTCTGTCGGCAATACATTCAATAGCGCGTTATCTTTTGGTTGATGCACTATTTTTTGCGGCTCAAGATCAGAAAGGATTGTCGTCATCGTTGTAAACCTTCACTGTAATTACCGAACTGGATTTTCATAAATGTATCCGCCAGATTTTACCCGGAACCCGCAGACAACTATGTACGATAACGAACACAGCGAATTTAACGCATTACCTGGCCGTGAATCGTCACACAATGTAAGGTTACTGCCCGCCACATTCGCGCTGATTCACATAGCCTGCACTTTATGTGCGTCACCGTACCGACGGTGATGAGCAACGCGTTTAGCCTCGCCTACTTCAATATATTTTTTCACTTGCGGAATGACTTATCAGACCGGCCTGGACGCGGCCTGATAAGGGTACAACACAGACCGGAGAAGTCCGGCTGCTGCTATCGAAAATTGAAATCGATGCAGCAACGGTTTTTTCCGCCCTTTAACTTACGAGGATGACAAGACAATGACAAATATTTCGAAATACCCATGGGCTCGAACGATCAGCGGAATCGGTTTTGCGGCGGTAGTACTAGTGATGGCCGGTTGCGCCAGCATCCCACCCCCGACAGAACAGATTGCCGTTTCAAAGGTGGCTATCTCCAATGCTGCCAGCGCGGGCGGTAATGAGTTTGCATCAACCGATATGCGCGCTGCACAGGATAAACTGGATCGCGCTGTTGCGGCGATGACAGCGGAAAAATACACGCACGCCCTGGCACTCGCCGAAGAAGCAGAGGTTGACGCGCAATTGGCAGGTACTAAGGCACGTTCCGCCAAAGCACAGAAAGCCGCTGCCACCGTGCAGGAAGACAGTCGCGTACTGCAAAAAGAAATTGACCGTAAAGTTCAGTAATCATCCCACTATTTAAGGAGTTCATCATGCAACATTATCGATTCATACCAACAACACTGCTCGCCATGGCCACCCTCGCGGGCTGCAGCTCTGTGCAGGAAAATGCGCTTCTGAATGAGGCGCGTTATGACTACAGTGCGGCGCAGGATAATTCACGCGTTGTAAGTCTTGCTCCAAGTGAACTGAAGCAGGCCGGTGATGCCTTGGCCAAGGCCAATGACGCCGCGAACAAAAAAGAAGATAGCGATGTCGTTACGCATTTAGCGTATCTGGCGAAACAACGGGTAGCGATTGCAGAAGAAACCGCCAAACAAAAAACCGCTGAAACCACGGTCGCCAACGCCGCTGCAGAACGTAACAAAATCCGTCTCGACGCCAGAACCGATGAAGCGAACAAGGCGCGGTTAGAGGCCACTGAAGCGCAACATCAGGCAGATGCTTCAAAGCAAAAGGCGGCTATGTCGCAGCACCAGTCAGAGATGTCACAGCAACAGGCACGTGACGCAGAAATGCGGACAGCCCAACTTGAAGCACAGCTCAAAGAACTGAATGCGAAAAAAACTGAACGCGGCCTGGTGATCACCCTCGGCGATGTGTTGTTCGATACCAATAAAGCACAGCTTAAATCAGGCGGTTCCCAAAGCCTGGAAAAACTCGCTGGCTTTCTCAAGAAATACCCGGAACGTCAGGCGAAGATTGAAGGCTACACCGATAGTACTGGCGCTGCCGACTATAACAAGGAACTCTCCGACCGTCGTGCCAGTGCCGTGCGCACGTCGTTGGTGGACATGGGCATCAGCAACGACCGTATCACCACTCGCGGTTACGGCATGGAATCGCCCGTTGCCAGCAACGACACCGCCTCCGGTCGTCAACTGAACCGGCGCGTGGAAATTATTCTTACCGACGAGAACGGCAACGTTTCCGCACGCTAAAAAACGCTGCGCTAGTGAGTCCTTTTGTCGTCATGTCGGCGCACGCCGACATGACGATATCCGGTTTCGATGTACTTGTTCTGATTTTCCCTAACAGCTAAAGAGTTTTGGTTAATTACTATTAGCTGTCATCAACTCTGCTCCAAATTCCTGTCCCCCTTATTTAATAATGCTGCATGTGATGGGCGTCTTGTTTCCTCTTGAAAAAACATATCCTGTGTTCCGTACTTTGCAAAAGCATGTTCCTTCTTGTTCCCCCCTTTGCAAAAGGGGGAAATAGTTCGTTGATGTTGCCATTCTGCAAATTATTCAGAAGCATGCTTGTATTTCCTCTGCATCAAAGCTGACTGACATCGTAATCAGCCACATCATCTAGTAGACGCCATTTAGGAACAGTTATTTAGCCGCCTGTTGAAAAACGCAGAACGTACTGAGCATTCTTTACACCGACTCACGTCGATAGCCAGTAGCATGTTGATATATGGGTTCCGGCTCATTCGGCCGGAGCGAAAAACCGCCGCCGTATTTTAAGTTTTTATAGCACACCAGTTAGCCACCGGTATTACCTCCTTGCATGCCTGCACTTTCGGTACCATTTTAGAAAATTCCTCAGCGTTTTTGTCAACCAAACGGTAATACTTACGACTTAAAAGTGTCATGCGTAGCTCTACAAATTTTCAGGTTATTGATCTTCGCAGGGGGATATATTCACTTTGCGCTATGTATGGTGACGCACTTAGCTGCAAAGCATGTATACTGTTTACGTGACGCTTCCTCCACTTCGGCGCTTATCGGAAACTATCGTATGGAAAGCCCACAAGGCCCCAAGCAAAATCATCTTCTCGCCGCTCTGCCCACGGCGGAGTTTGAGCGCATTGCGTCACATCTGGAATTGGTTGTGATGCGCTTGGGTGATGTGCTGTATGAATCCAGCGGTCAGCGCGCCGATAGCCGTGCCCGGCAGGTCGGTTGACGCGAGCTCCTTTCCAGTACGCTTGTCGTAGGCGACCAGGCGCGG
>JANNJI010000842.1:0-15627 GCA_031405795.1 Gammaproteobacteria bacterium | reverse complement strand
AAAAGTTTCGACTTTACAATTTCATCTCGCGTCTTATTCTGAAGCCCAACGTGCGAGTTGTGGGGCGCGCTGCTTTTGGCGCGTCCCAGTGAGCGAAGCGAACGACTCGAACGATTTGTTAGCCGGTTTTATGTAGTCTCTGTTTTCCATATTTTCAGTTCTTCGAGATGGCCATTGGAAAATGTTGCAATAATAGAAATAACAACATCAAAGTAATTCTGTTGCTCACCTCTCTTAACCATCGCCTGAACCTCTTTAGGTAAACGTAAAATTTCCTTCTCAGTCATGGTCCTCTTATTTTCGAAAAAGGTATAAGCCTTATTACCTTCCATACGAACTGGAGCGCCGACAATGTTGGTGAACTCTTCCAAAGAAAGGCCGAGTTTAATGCCTCCTATAAAGAGATTAGGAGTAGCTAATGATGCTGTCCATTCCGCACATGGCCGTCGATCCGTTTCCTTAGCAAAACCGAAGCCCCCAAGATTATGCTTTGGTCCATCCAATTCACCAGCGAAAAACAAGACAACACCGTTTGGAACAACATAGCAAATCGAAGCTGTGTATTCACCGGCATCACCTGTTTCTACAATCTTCGCATTACCCAATACTTTTTGAACGTCGGCCAGCTCCACAGCACCAAGCTCGAAGCCTGCGAAAGAAGTAAACTTTTCTCCTATGCTTTCAGTTCTCGCTGCAAGGCTTATAACGAAGGCGGATACGAATGCCAAATAAGCTAATGTGTTCATATTTTTAATGGCCAACGTTCGCGTTAACCGGACAAGGGGCGCGCAGCGACCCGAAGGTCCGTGTTGAACGCGGGGTTAGGCATTTTTCTCAGCATCACTCACGATACGATCGAGCTCTTTCTCAAAATCACTTGCTACACAATCAAGCCTTTTTTGCCTGCGTTTCCACAAGCGCTCTACCTTCGGATGTTTGAATGCCAACCGTTCAATAAATTCATCAGATATATGCAGCGCAGCCCAAGCTTCTTTTTGGTGGGTAACGGCGACTAACCAAGGTTGCGTTTGATCTAGGATAAATGAGAACGGCGTTGAATATGACTGGACCTTGAAGACTTTGCTCTCTTTCTTTAGCTTTTCCCAATGCTGATTGTCAGCGATCAATAATTCGCTTTCATCTACTTTAAAAAGAAGCTCTCTTAGTTTAGCCCTCCATTCATGGAATGATTTCAGTGCTTCTTTGTTGCCATCCAAGAACTCAAATATTTGGCCGTCATTCTTCATTTCATGGCTTTGGATTTTTGTGACAAGCCTGAACATGAATGGCAGGTACTCTAACCATGCATCACAAAATTGATAGATTAGACGACGATGCTTCGTTCTTTTGCTGACAGATGAAACAAACCAAACGAACGACGCCAGTAAAATAACAATGATTGCAATATAAAGTGGGGTAACAATGAGCGGTGTATTGATGAATGCTAATAATTCCGAAGAACTATATTTGGCAAGAATTAATGAGGTGGATACGACAAACATAAAAAGTACTGCGCGAAGCCAAACGGGCCACTTTTTAAGCGACTCAAAGGTGTCTGGAAAGAATGTTTTTGCAGAGCTTAGCATCGTACCTTCGTTTTATGCCTAACGTTAAATTGAGGGGCGCGCCGCTTTTGGCGCGTCCCTCTCGAATGCCATGTTAGGCGTGTGATGGTGTGAGTACACTTAACGTGGCACACCACAAAAAACCTAACGCCTGAAACAACATTTGCAATGTTGCACATAACTGCCACGAATAAACGATGAAGCGGACGGCGTATGCAAGCTTAAAAAGAAGCGGTGCAACAACGACTGCAAACAACTGAACAATAAATAAAGTCTGTTGCGTTTACAAATAAAAAACTAAAGCGCCTAACGTTTGAGTTCAGCGGCCGCCGGAGGCGGTCCGCTGGAATGAATGGTTAGGCTTTATTGGGTCAGGGGCGACGACTGAATGTGGCCACGCCACAGAAGCCAAGCCGTTAAATAGCCCCAAAGACCAAACAATCTTTCGATCAGTGTGACAAAACTCAGATCAGTGGGAGCGACCCCATCAGTTGCCGACAGTATTGCTCCCACGCCAAGCACTGTGCCAGCGCCAAGCGCAACGTGTCCGACAACCAAGACGATGATTGGTGCCAAGCTCGTTAAAACCCCGACCGCCCCTACCACCTTGAGTGTGCGTTGCCGATGGAGGAATGCGACAGACCAAAACTGCATTGCTACCAGAAGAAACATTGCATAGAGAAGGTAGTAGCGGCCAACAAACTCCGTGGCAACGCCAAGAGAGATCTGAACCTTTGACGCGACTGCAATGGCAAAGAACACAAAGCCCACACGATTGAGAGGCTTGCGCATACCCATCTCGTCGCAAAAAGACCATGCCGCGAACGCTGCAAGAGCAAGTGTTAGCAGACGCAGAGGTGCCAGTGGTTCTGAGAAATGCGACAACAACAAGGTCAAGAAGGCGGCTGAGGCAAGTGCGACAGCACCGACCTTCGCATTCAGAGACGTGGTGCGAGAGGCCAATATGGACGTATTCATGACGGTGCCCTCTAGGGTGAGTGTGTGAAGCCTAACGTAGAGTTAAGGGGCTGCCGCGCTTTTGCGGCAGTCCCGCTTGAACGACGGGTTAGAAGAGCCTACACCACACGCTCAACAAACCGCCGCACGTAATGAGAAAATTTGTTTTGCTGTAATAATAGTGAAAGAGTGTGAATTCACAGTCAAAATAACGTTGCTTTCAAAATATTTGAAATAATAATTTTTTCCTTTGGTTTCTATATCTTCAAGAGGCGTTGATAATAATATTTTTTTTAAATAGGCTTCAGTTTCAGCATCTGAAAAATGCAAAATATCTAGATTTCTTTTGATCCTCAAAAAGCCCATTGTTGTATTCCTGAACTTTTCGACTATTGATATTCTTAGAGTCTCATTCATTTTCCATCTCTAACGTAAAGTATACGTCCTAATAGACGGAAAATAATACGTCATGCTGACGTATAATACAAGTTTCTCTGAATAAGTTCCTTTATAATCAGGGACGGATCCATTATTTACCGTCCTATTTGGAGTTTTATATGCGTCAATCGCCCGCCTCGCCCAAGGCCAGCCCCGAAGCCCCGCGTTTACTAAATCAAGTCAGGGACAAGATCCGGCTGAAACACTATAGCATTCGCACCGAACAGGCCTATACCGATTGGGTACGGCGCTTTATTTTGTTTCACCAGAAGCGTCATCCTGCCGAGATGGGCGCGGTCGAGGTCGAGCAATTTTTAACGCACCTCGCGGTGGCGGGCAAGGTTTCCGCCTCGACGCAGAATCAGGCGAAAAGCGCGTTGCTGTTTTTGTACCGGGATGTGTTGGCAGTGGAGTTGCCGTGGCTGGACGACATGACTCAAGCCAAGAGCGGCAAGCGCTTACCGGTGGTGTTGACCGTGCAGGAAACGCTGCGTTTGTTAGACCAAATGGAAGGAACGACTGGTTTGATCGCACGTTTGTTGTATGGCTCCGGGATGCGGGTGATGGAAGGAGTACGGTTACGAGTCAAGGACATCGATTTCGAACGGCGCGAGTTAATCGTGCGCGAGGGTAAGGGAAATCAGGATCGAGTAACGATGTTGCCGCAAAGCCTGGTTGCGCCGCTAACACAGCATTTGATTCGAGTTAAAGCGTTGCATGAAAAGGAATTGGCCGAGGGCTTCGGTGATGTGTATCTGCCGTTTGCATTGGCTCGCAAATACCCTGCCGCCGAGCGGGAGTGGCATTGGCAGTATGTGTTCCCGGCGGCAAAGCGCTCCATCGATCCGCGCAGTGACATTGAACGCCGCCACCATGTGAGCGACCAGGCGGTGCAACGAGCAGTGCGCCAGGCAGCGCGCGATGCGGGTTTGCATAAACCCGTTACACCGCACACCTTGCGGCATTCGTTCGCTACGCATTTGCTGCAATCCGGCTACGATATCCGCACGGTGCAGGAGTTGCTGGGGCATAAGGATGTGCAGACAACCATGATCTATACCCACGTGCTGAACCGCGGCGGGCGTGGAGTGGTGAGCCCGCTGGATGCATAAATTCTCGTGAAATATTTATGAATACTGCTATCATCGAAACATTGTGTTGGTTCATTATTGTCAATAAGTTACGCCATACCTTAGTGTAGAATCTGCGGCTAACCGCTTTAATACTCATGGAGATTGCTTCGATGAAACACCTTTCTATCCTTATGTTGATTTGCGCACTTAGCCTGACCGCCTGTGACAAGAAAACTGCGAGCGAAGTACCTGCAACAATCACTCCGACGAATACCGTGCCCGCCCCGAACCCACCAACAACAGTAGAATCGTCACAGGAGACGGTTGATCTTGCTTATAAACAGGCGTTAGTTAATTACGCCACAATGGAAGACGGTTACATCAACGACCCTCATGCCAAGTGGGCGGCCTCGGCCAAAGCAAGTTCCACCTATGGTGTAACCCAAGACACGCCTCCCGCTTCACCGCCAAATTACGGACCTGAGAAGGCGACCGGTGCGGTTGATGGTAACACCTGGTCTAACAACAACACCGACGTCGGTCTTGATTGGCTTGAATTGGGTTACACCAAACCGGTGAATGCAACGGAGATACGCATAATTTTCAAACCAAATACTGGCGCTGAAGCCGTCACTAAAATAGAGTTAATCGACACCGACGGTAAATTACACACGGCATGGTCTGGCATCAGTGATGTGAAATCGGATTCACATGCAACCCGTACCTGGTTTGTCCGCAAGTTTGCGGCAACCTCCTATAAAGCGAAAGGGGTAAAAATCACCCTCGCAAATAATTTGTACCCCGGTTATAAAGAAATCGATGCCGTGCAATTGGTGGGTGAATAATGCAAGCGCACCGAGGCCGCTTGATTTCAAGAACAACAAGTCTCGCTGATAAAATTACAAGATTTAAAAAATAATGAACGATCCCTATTTGCCGCCTAAATCTACCGTAGCTGATGCCATCACTACTGTTTCAGTACAATCGCGGAGTAGTCTATTACTCATTGGTGGATGGATCATTGTGTTTTCTTTCGTGGTAGTCGCCATAGTTGTGCCCATTATCCTGTCGCAATTTATAACCCTGTTCGCTGGATTTGGCGCGGATCTACCACGATTGACAACCTTCTTTATAGATTCACGATTTTTTTGGAGTGTTTTGCCTGTCTTAGCCTGTGCCTTGGCCATTCACATCACAACACGCTCCACACATACTGCAAAATATCGCAAACAGATGGGACTTACCCTGATTGCGTTGCTGGTGGGAGCGGTTATATTATTTGCGTTTGCTATTACAGCGATGTACCTGCCAATTTTTCAAATGGGCCAGGTTGTAGGACATTAAGAAGGAAACACCATGCGCACATTAAACATCATTAAATATCTGTTTGCAATTATTGGCCTCGGTATGTTGGTTGGTGCATTTTTTAGCTTTCGGCATACGCAGGACTTTATTGCCCAGGCGGTTACAACCCAGGGTCGGGTGATTGACCTCCATGTGTCGCGTTCCACCAGCCGCGACTCCAATAATAACTCACGTGAATCTATTACCTATTATCCGATTGTGGAGTTTACCGACCGCAACGGTCAATCCATTTCTTTCCAATCCAACACGGGGAGTTATCCTGCTTCGTATGATCGCGGCGATCTTGTCGAGGTACTCTATCTGCCCGAGAAACCCCGTGACGCGGCCATCAATAGCACCGGTTCGCTATGGGCGGGTACCATCGTCCTGTCGAGCTTGGGTGGGATCTTTTTCGCTATTGGTGGCGGAATCATTCTGGTAACCACATTAAAAAAACGCCGCGCGCAGCACTTGCGTGAACACGGCACGCCGATACGCGCCAGTGTTACCGGTGTTGGACTCAATACCAGTTTGAGCGTGAATGGCCGTCATCCCTTTGTCATCACCGCGCAATGGCATAACCCCGCGGATAATCGCCTCTATATCTTCACCAGTGACAGCATTTGGTTTGATCCAGCTGAATACATCAATGACGACACAGTGCAGGTATATATAGATGCCAAGAATCCCAAGCGCCATCATATGGACGTGAGTTTTTTGCCTGCACTGGCGTAAGTCGATGTTTGACGACAGCGGTACTCTCATGCGGATTCAACACTCAAAAGATGCGACACACACGTACCTTTAACTAACGCCAATACTTGACAGTTTCAGTAGGGTATAGTCTAATACCCGCAGCTTAATAGGTCTATTCTTGTCTTAATTATTTAATGAGGTATTTGTTATGAGTCTCCCTGAACGTGATGGTGATGGCTACCTGGTTGACATGAGCAAATGGAATGAAGAAATAGCACGGGAAATGGCTCAGACTGATGGTGTTGAACTTGACGAAGTGAAATGGTTGCACATCGTTAAGGCACGTGAATTTTTTGATGAGTTCGGCGTGGTCCCGCCTATTCGCAAATTTGCCAAATACATCGACATGGATCAAAAAGAATTATTTTCCCTGTGGATGACCGGGCCGATGAAACCGATTACCAAGTACGGCGGCCTGCCCAAGCCCACCGGCTGCGTTTAAGCTAACAACAATAGACATCGCCTCGGTGATGTCTTATTTTTTTTGCGCGGTAATTTCGCGCCGCAGTTGTGTGATGACGGGTTGTGTGGCTGGCCGCACACCGCGCCACAGATAAAATGATTCTGCTGCCTGCTCGACCAACATCCCTAATCCATCCATCACCTGTGCCGCCGCGTGTATACTCGCCCACTGCATAAAAGGTGTCACCTTGCCGTACATCATGTCATAACAACACGCCTGCTTTGCCAATACGGTTTCCGGCAGGGCTGGCATCTCACCTTGTAAACTTGCGGCGGTGGCGTTGATGATCAGATCGAATTGCTGATCAGCCAGTTGTTCATAACCGGCGCCGCGTACTTCGCCCAAATCGATAAATCGCTGCGCCAGCTCCACCGCTTTATCCGGGGTACGATTGGCGATCACGACAGTAGCCGGTTGCTGCTCTAACAAGGGTGCAAGCACGCCACGCGCGGCGCCACCTGCACCCATCAGTAATATTTTCTTACCGTGTAAATCGATCTGGTGGTTCACCACCAAGTCACGCACCAACCCCACGCCATCGGTGTTATCGCCGAACAAGATTTTTTTTTCGAATTTAATTGTGTTCACCGCCCCCGCGCGTTGCGCCCGCGCGGTACAGGTATCCATTAAAGCAAAGGCTTCTTGTTTAAACGGCACGGTGACATTCAAACCTTTACCGCCGCTGGCGTTAAAATTACCCACCGCCTGGACAAAACCGCCCACATCCACCTGAATCGCGGTGTATTCCATCCGTTGCTGGGTCTGCAAGGCAAACAAACTGTGGATGCGTGGTGAGCGGCTATGCACAATGGGATTGCCCATTACCGCATAACGATCCTGGCGCGCACCAAAATCAAAAAGATCAGCCATGGTATTTATAAGCAAAAAACAGCATGGTTCTTAACAAATTTAAGGACACGGTTGTTATGCAGCGCCTGCCGTTTTACCGCCTGCCCTAACATGCGTCGCCTTCCTTCAACCATTGCGCAATTTGTTTTGCATAATATGTAAGGATGCCATCAGCCCCGGCGCGCTTGAATGCCAACATCGCCTCCATCACTGTGGCGCGTTCATTCAACCAGCCTTTCTCACTGGCGGCCTTGATCATCGCGTACTCACCACTGACGTGATAGACAAAGGTGGGCGCACCGAAGGTTTGTTTCACGCGGTAAAGAATATCCAAATACGGCATGCCAGGTTTTACCATCACCATGTCGGCGCCTTCTTCCAGATCTAACGCTACCTCCCACAATGCCTCATCGCTGTTGGCGGGGTCCATTTGATACGTGTATTTATTGCCGCCACCCAGATTCGCCGCCGAACCCACGGCATCACGAAAGGGTCCATAATAATTCGATGCGTACTTGGCGGAATAGGCGAGGATGCGTGTGTGGATGTGCCCCGCCTGTTCCAATGCGTCGCGGATCTTACCAATCCGGCCGTCCATCATGTCCGAAGGCGCAACCACATCCGCGCCTGCCTGCGCATGTGACAAGGCCTGTTTCACTAACACCGCGACAGTTTCATCATTCACTACATAACCGTGTTTGTCGATCAAACCATCCTGACCGTGGGTTGTGAACGGATCGAGCGCCACGTCGGTGATCACCCCTAACTGCGGGCAATGTTTTTTTAGCTCGCGCACGGCGCGTTGCACCAGGCCATCCGGATTGTAGGCCTCACGCGCGTCCTCTGATTTTGCCTCTTTGGCTGTCACCGGAAACAGCGCTATCGCAGGAATCCCTAAGTTCACGCACTGTTCAGCTTCTTTAATCAATATATCAATACTCAGACGCTCGACGCCGGGCATGGAATTAACGGTTTGGCGTTGTTGCTGGCCATCAAGGATAAACAAAGGATAGATCAAGTGATCAACGCTCAATTGTGTTTCGCGCATCAGCCGTCGGGAAAAATCGTCTCGCCGCATGCGGCGCATGCGCACGCGCGGAAAGCTGCCACGGCTTGTATCAAAAAAACTCATGTCTATCTCCTTGCTACAATTAATGTATTACCGGTACTCAGCAGGATTTTCCGTCGCTTATTTTGCGGAACCAATTCAGCTCTGCAGCCGTCATAATGCTATGATACAAAGCAGATAATAAAAACATTTTTTTAACCAATCCACGGGGTAATTAATGAAAACCAGCCAACGAGTTATACCGCACTTCATCGCTGCCGTTCTATTGACCGTCAGCGGCATTGTCCAAGCGCAACAGCCCTCGCCCAACGCCTTGTTAGAGGAAACCGTCGACAAGATGTTCACCGCCCTCAACAAGGAACGTAAGGCCATCAAGGCGGATCCCACCCAAACTCAGAAAATCGTCGAGGAGTTATTGCTGCCGAATATCGACATCATTACCTCGAGCAAATGGGTGCTGGGCAAACACTGGGACGAGGCCACCAAGGAACAAAAACTGCGTTTCATTCGTGAATTTCGCACCATGTTACTGCGGTTCTATTCCTCGGCCCTATCGGAATACCTCAATAGCCATGATGAAAAATTGGAAAAATCGATCATAAAATTCACCCTCACCAATGAAGGCGATCAAAAAGAAGTCATCGTCCGTTCCGAGGTCACGCCCAAAAACAGCAAGCCGGTACCGGTGCTTTACCACATGCACTTAACCGAGAAGGGCTGGAAGGTCTTTGATGTCTCGGTGGAGGGTGTGAGCGTGATCACGACATACAAAACCAGTTTTGCCAATGATATCCAGCAAAATGGCATAGATGGCCTGATCGCTTCCTTGGTCGAACGCAACCAAAAACTGCTGGCTGGTGGTACCAAGGCCCTTTCAGATAATCAGAAGCCGCCTGCGATAACCAGTAAGTAACTACTGACTTCATTTTGCTAAACCTTAAGCCCGGCCGAATGGCCGGGTCTGTTTTATACCTGCCCATCCCCGCATAACCTTATTATTAACAATTCATTAAGTCAGCCTGTTTTGTAACCGATAACCTTTCGTATGCACCCCCAAAAGCAGTGAACCCCATTCCTGTGCAAGGACGCGCCCATTGAGAACGAGAGCGCATGCGGAAGATTTTGTTCATCGAGACCTCGGCAACCCTGCGCCATGCGTTAAAGAAACTCCTGTCACGCCACGGCTACGGCGTGGACGCACATACCGATTTCACCCAGGCCCTCCTGGACCTGGAACATTCCCTCACCGACGAGGCATACGATGCCGTGGTCTTGGGCTGGCCTAATAGCACCCAAGCCAGTGCCGATGAATTACTCACCCGGTTATGTGAATCCCGTTTTAAGCACTTGCCCCTGCTGGTGCTTGCCCATGAGACAAGCTCAGCCAAACTCGGCTGGGTTTCTGGTCGCAACCAAACTGCTTTTTTATTATGGGACAATTACGAAGACGCGGCGTATACACTGCCCAAATTGTTCACGGATCAATTTACCGAAATCTGTCAGGACCCCAATGCCTCCACGCCTGTACGCATCCTCCTGGTGGATGACTCACCGACCGCACGGGTTAAGTTTCGTAAATTACTTGAAAGCGGTGGCTACTCGGTTACCAGCGCCGCCTGCGCCACCGAGGCAATGGACAAGGCCTTGCAGGAAAAATTTGATATCGCCATCATTGACTATTACATGCCCGACGAAAACGGCGATTCACTCTGTAAAAAATTACGTTCCAGCCCACACACTGCCAATATCATTCCCGCTGTCCTGACCAGCACCTATTTGGACAAGGTCATTCACGCCTCACTGGCCGCCGGTGCGGTAGAGTGCATGTTTAAAAACGAGTCAGATGAATTATTCAAGGCGCGTGTTGCCGCAATGAGCCGTACTATCCGCGCCAGCAAACGTGTTGAAGAAGAACGCTCGCGACTCGAAGGCATTCTGTCATCGGTGGGTGACGGGGTGTACGGGGTCAATAATGACGGCATCATTACTTTCGTCAATCCGGCGACCCGACTGCTACTGGGTTATAGCCTTGATATACGGTTGATCGGTTATCATCCGAATGGGCTGTTTCATAAATACGTCAGTGAAAACAGTTTGGCAAAAACGGCGGATCTGGTGTATATCGATCAAGCGATCAAACAGGGCAAAGAATTACATGGTGTGGAGTCAATTTTCACGCGTCACGATGGCACACCGATTCAGGTCGAACTCACTATTTTCCCTTTAACCATCGACGGCCAGCAAGAAGGTGCCGTCATCGCCTTCCGCGATGTCTCAGTACGCAAGTTACTCGAAGAAGAATTGAAGTGGCAGGCCAATCACGATCCATTGACTAAACTGCTCAATCGCAAATACATTGAAGACGTACTGGATGAAGAGGTAAAACGCGCCAAGCGTAGTGAGGAACAAAGTGCATTGTTATATATCGACCTGGATCGATTTAAATATATCAATGACACCATTGGCCATGCCGCCGGCGATCAACTATTGATTGAAGTTGGCGGGCAACTGCAATCGCGGCTGCGTAAATCCGATATTGTTGGCCGTTTGGGTGGGGATGAATTTGCAGTGATATTACGCAATGTCAGCGATGAAGATATTTATATGGTTGCCGATCAATTCCGTTCATTGCTTGATAGTTATACCTTTCACCGCGCAGGCCGCGGTTACAAAGTCAATGCCAGTATTGGCGTTGCGCTGATTACGCCGCTGAGTGCCTCACCCGGTGAAGTCCTGGCCAACGCGGATATTGCCTGCCACATCGCCAAAGGCCATGGCCGTAACACAACACATGTCTATAAACCAGAGCAAGATAATAAAGCCGCGATGGATCTGGAGCTGGGGTGGTCAGCCCGCTTACACCATGCCTTGCAACATGACACGTTCAAATTGTATTACCAGCCTATTGTCTCACTGCAGGACATGAATACCGATAATTTACCAATCGAACAAGGTGCGTTGTGGCAGTATTTGCAAAACAATGAGCAACATACCCATCACAGTTATGAAATTTTGTTACGCCTGCATAACAGTCACGGTGAACCGATTTCGCCCAATGCCTTTTTGCCTACCGCTGAACGTTTCAACATGATGCGTGAAATAGATCGCTGGGTGATCAACGCCGCGATGAAACAGATGGCCGAGCTGGAGCCTGCGTATGAAGATGTCACCTTTTCGATCAATTTGTCTGGACAAAGCCTTGCCCCCGAACATCTCTCGAAAGTATTCCGTGACGGCATTGCAAAATATCAGCTAAACCCTAAACGCTTTCTATTTGAGATCACCGAAACCTGCGCCATCAGCGACCCCTATTCGGCGTGTTTACTGATTGACGAATTGAAGGCATTGGGCTGTCGCTTCGCCCTGGATGATTTTGGCAGCGGTTACAGTTCTTTCGCTCACCTGAAACGTTTGCCTGTGGAATACATCAAGATCGATGGCATGTTTGTCAAAGACATCGTCAATGACCCGATGGATATGGCGATCGTACGCTCCATCACCAACATCGCGCACTCGCTGGGCAAAAAGACCGTCGCAGAATTTGTCGAATCCGCAGATATCCTCAGGCTGCTCAAGGAATGCGGCGTGGATTATGTACAAGGTCATTATATTTCCCACCCCCTGGAAAAATTGCCGGTAATGCTCGCGAAAACTCCCTTGCTCGGTTATACACGCGCCTGTTGATGTCATATAGCCAATAGATCGGCAACTTTGCTGGTGATACCCACAAGTAACACCGGCGAACTTGTGCAGCGGATATTACTGCCTTAAATCCGGCTTGGTGTACAATCACCCCCCCGGAATTCAATCAGGCATTTTTCTCGTGGAACAATATCACGGTACCACCATTCTTTCGGTTCGACGCGACAACAAGGTCGTCATCGCCGGTGACGGCCAGGTCAGTTTTGGCGATACCGTCATGAAGGGCAATGCCCGCAAGGTACGCCGCTTGTATCACGACCGTGTGCTGGCCGGGTTTGCCGGCGGTACGGCTGATGCCTTTACCTTGTTTGAATACTTCGAGACGAAGCTGGAAAAACACTCCGGCCATTTGGTCCGCGCTGCTGTCGAGCTTGCCAAAGACTGGCGCACCGAACGCGCCTTGCGCCGCCTGGAGGCCATGCTTGCTGTGGCAGACAAGACCAGCTCGCTGATCATCACCGGTAATGGCGACGTGCTGGAACCGGAAGATAATTTGATCGCCATCGGCTCTGGCGGCAATTATGCCCTTGCCGCCGCCCGTGCCCTGCTGGATAACACCCCCCTCAATGCCCGCGAGATTGCCGAACGCGCCTTGAATATCGCCGCCGACATCTGCATTTATACCAATCACAACATCACCCTCGAACTACTCGAGTATTAGGCCTGCCATGTCTGCCATGACCCCCCGCGAAATTGTCCAGGAGTTGGACAAACACATCATCGGCCAGCAGGACGCCAAACGCGCCGTGGCAATCGCCTTGCGTAACCGTTGGCGCCGCAGCCGGGTTGATCCCGCCTTGCGCAACGAGATCACGCCGAAAAATATTTTGATGATCGGCCCCACCGGTGTCGGCAAAACCGAGATCGCCCGTCGCCTTGCCAAACTGGCCAACGCGCCGTTTATCAAAGTGGAAGCCACCAAGTTTACCGAGGTCGGTTATGTCGGCCGCGACGTGGATTCGATCATTCGTGATTTGATGGACATGGCGATCAAATTGATCCGCGAACAAGAGATGAATAAAGTACGACATCGGGCACAAGACGCCGCCGAAGAACGAATCCTCGATATTTTATTACCGTCACCGCGTGGCAGCAATTACACCTTCGGCACGGAAGCGGACGTGAAGGAACAAGACAAGGAAAACACCACTCGGCAAAAATTTCGTAAGAAATTGCGTGAAGGTGAACTGGACGACAAAGAAATTGAAATCGAGGTGGCGGTGGGCGCGGTCGGCGTTGAGATCATGGCGCCGCCGGGTATGGAAGAAATGACCAGCCAATTACAAAGCATGTTTCAGAATATGGGCGGTTCGCGCAAAAAAATGCGCAAGCTGCCAATTCATCAAGCCCGTAAATTATTGCTGGATGAAGAGGCCGCACGCTTAATCAACGAAGATGATATTAAGACCCGCGCACTGGAAGCCGTTGAACAAAACGGGATTGTTTTTATTGATGAGATGGACAAAATCGCCAAACGCGCCGAACACTCCGGCGCCGACGTGTCCCGCGAAGGTGTACAACGTGATTTACTGCCCATCGTCGAAGGCTCCACCGTCTCCACTAAACATGGCATGGTCAGGACCGATCACATTTTGTTTATCGGCTCCGGCGCCTTTCATGTCGCCAAACCCTCCGATTTGATTCCGGAGTTGCAAGGCCGGTTTCCCATCCGTGTGGAATTACAGGCGCTGACCACCGATGACTTTGTCCGTATTCTCACCGAACCCGATGCATCGCTGACCGAGCAATATGCCGCCTTGCTGGATACGGAATCCGTGGATATCCGATTTACCAGTGATGGCATTCGCCGCATCGCCGAGGTTGCCTGGCAAGTCAACGAACGCACCGAAAATATCGGCGCCCGGCGCTTGCATACCGTTATGGAACGCCTGCTCGAAGACATTTCCTTTGCCGCCTCCGACACACCCGATACCAGTGCGGTGATCGATGCGGACTATGTCAATGAACACCTGGCCGCGCTGGCGGAGAACGAGGATTTGAGTCGTTACATTCTGTGATAACACCGCAGACTAAATAACGGATCCGAATTCCTGTCCACTTTGAGCAATAGTTTGAGTGAATTGAGTGCTGTCGTGCAGCAGCCGGGCTGTCAATGTTCCCCCCTTTGAAAAAGGGGGGCGAGGGGGGATTTAAATACTGCCGAATATAAAAATCCCCCTTAATCCCCCTTTTTTAAAGGGGGAGAGGGTGGGCGCTGCTGCCATATTGTGAATTGTTTGGCGACCTATTGATATTTCAACGTCGACATTCACGTTGATCGATAGGATCAGTTGCATTAATGTGGCGCTTCAGTTAATGGATACCATCCCGGCATAGTTATTTAGACTGTTTAGTTAATTTACCAACGCAATTTGAATCAGAGGCACTTATATGGCACAGAAAAAAATCAATCCCGTCGACATCACCCTGCATCAAAAATCGCATGTACTGGAGATCAGTTTTGATGACGGTGAACATTTTCAATTACCCACGGAATACCTGCGCGTCTATTCACCCTCGGCCGAAGTGACAGGGCACGGCCCCGGCCAGGAAGTCCTGCAAATCGGCAAACAGGATGTCAACATCAGCAAGATTGAGCCGGTTGGTCACTACGCCATCCAGTTATCGTTTGACGACAACCACGACACCGGTATCTTCTCCTGGGATACACTCTATCGCCTGGGAAAAGAATATGACACCCTCTGGCCACGTTACCTGCAACGCCTCACCGAGGCAGGACACAAACGTCCGGAACCGAAACATACCAGCCAATAAAATCGCGATGAAAGATAAAACCACCGACTTCGGTTACCAACAAGTCCCCTGGCAAGACAAGGTCCGCAAGGTCGCGGAGGTGTTTCATTCCGTCGCCGACAAATACGATGTGATGAACGACTTGATGTCGCTGGGAATTCATCGTGTCTGGAAACGGTATACGATTGAACTCGCCGGAGTCAGCGCAGGACAATCGGTGTTGGATTTAGCCGGTGGTACCGGTGACCTCACCGCAAAATTCTCGCAACTGGTCGGCCCCTCCGGTAAGGTGGTGCTGGCCGACATCAACGCCTCAATGCTCGGCGTCGGTCGGCAACGGCTGATTGATCGCGGCATCGTCGGCAATGTCGAATATATCCAAGCCAATGCCGAACACCTGCCGTTTGCTGACAACAGCTTTGATTGCATTACGATTGCCTTTGGCCTGCGTAATGTCACCGACAAACAGGCCGCGTTACAGTCCATGTATCGTGTGCTCAAACCCGGCAAACCGTTATTGATCCTGGAATTCTCCAAACCCGCCAAGCCATTGCAACCGATCTACGATGCCTACTCGTTCCATTTATTGCCGTGGTTGGGCAAGGTGATCGCCAATGACGCCGAGAGTTACCGTTACCTCGCCGAATCGATCCGCAT
>JANNJI010000841.1:0-3303 GCA_031405795.1 Gammaproteobacteria bacterium | reverse complement strand
CGGCGCCTCCACCAACAACGGCAATTTCAGTTGCGGACTGCCGTTAAAAATGCGAAACGGATCCGGTTGGTTTTTCCAATCCAATTCACCCGGTCCCTCCGCATAACGTTGCAATTGGTGTTTGCTGCGCTGGTGATAAGCCAGGATGGTATCAATAGGATTTGTCATGCTGGGATGTATAGTAACCAGCGTACCAGAGGATTGATAGAACTTTTATGGCAAAATCTGTATTGTTAGACATGGTAGATATCTTCTTGCCATTTCACGGGATTGGTTTGAATATATTCCGCTATTTTTTAATAGGATGCTTCGTTACGAATGATGTGTTCGTAGTAATTTCGCTGCCAAACAGCGGTGTCTGCTGTGTTGCGTAGTTTATTGATGCGCTTGGCCGAGAATGTTTTTAATTGCCGAACCATTTCGGCTAATGAATATCCCCTCCGGGGTAAATCTGTAACATCGGCAAGGGCAGGTTTGGAACCTGCCCCTACGGGTTGGTCATTATTATTATCATTTTTTTCGATATGTTGAATTTCGATGATGCCGTGAATATGGTTTGGCATAACAATAAATTCATGTAATTCAATATTGAAAACGTGATTGACCAAATCGAACCAGGTGTCTTCAACGATTTGGCCATATTCGTTCTTCATCATTCGCACAGGTTCCGAATCCGTAGGGGCGGGTTCTAAACCCGCCCTTGCCGGTGCTAAACTCGATCTGGATAAACCTACATCATCAACATGGGCAGGTTTGGAACCTGCCCCCACGATTTCTCCAAACAGACATGCTTTGTTATACATGCAGATGGTGATGAAATACAAACCCGCCTGCGAATAATCATAATTTTTTAGGCGAATGGATTTTCGATACTGTCGTGGCAAATCCATGTGCTCGTCTGGCTTGTGTTCGTTAGAATCAGGGCAGGTACCCAGTTTACAGGGCGGGTTTGAAACCCGCTCCTACGGATTCAGATCACGCGCGTTGGCAGCTACCAACACATTTTCCTCGCCTTCTGTTTTGGCGATGATCACGGCGCCGCAGGTATCACCAAAGACATTGACGCTGGTGCGGCACATATCGAGCAAACGATCAACAGCGAATAACAAGGCGATGCCTTCCAGTGGCAGACCAATAGCGGTGAGAATAATTGAAATCGCCACCAATGAGGCCGCAGGAATTCCGGCAACACCGATAGAGGTTAATAACGCCAGTACCACCACCAGAAATTGCATGCTGAATGTCATTTCCACGCCATAGGCTTGGGCGATGAACATCGCAGCGGCACATTCATATAAGGCCGTGCCATCCATGTTGACAGTGGCACCCAGCGGTACGACAAAGGCGCTGACACGTTCGGACACACCGGCATTTTTTTGTACACACTCCATAGTCACGGGCAACGTCGCCGAGGAGGATGCCGTAGAAAAGGCTGTTATCAGAGCAGGCAGCATGGCTTGATAATGGCGCCAGGGATTAACACGGCCAATAAAATATAACAGCAACGGCAACGTGATCAGCATGTGTACCAATAATCCGGCCAACACACTCAACGCAAATAAGCCCAGCGCCTGCACAATGACCTGCCATTGATCCGGTGCAATGCCCAATAAGACATGCGCCACCAGTGCAAACACACCAAGGGGTGCAACACGCATGATGAGTTCGATGATACGCATCATGATCTCCTGCATACCATGCCAGAAGTTGTATTGCGCCTCGGCATAGGCCTCTTGAATACGTGTCAGAAAAAACCCGTAAAGTAAACTAAACGTAATAACACCTAACATCTGACCGTTATTGGTCGCTGCGGCAATAATATTCGGCGGAAATATACTGAGTAATACATCGATCAGACTGGAGGCATCGCGTCCGGAAATTTTACTGGTAAGCTCGGTAACATTGGCAGTGGATAAACCAACGAGGTCTTTAACCGAGACGCCGTTAACCACGCCAGGGGATAATACATTAACAAAAAACAGACCAACCAGGATCGCCAGTAATGTGGTAATCGCGAAATAAACCACCGTCTTGCCAGCGAGGCGGCCTAAACCGCGCGTCCCACCTGCCGCTGCCACACCGACGATCAAGGACGAGACGATCAACGGGACGATGATCATCTTCAGGGCGTTAATAAACAGTTTGCCGATCACATCCAACACCGCAACCAGATCCTCGCCCCAACCACTGCGCGGATCGACCAGCACAGCAACAATAACCGCCAAACCGATGGCGATAAATATTTGCCAATGTAACTTTATTTTTAACACGGCACGCCCCTCTGATGAATTTTGAATGTCAGAAAATAATGACCGGCTGAATTATTGCGCTGCGTTATCCAACAAATCTTCGCGATAAAGCGTATACAGTTTTGGTTCGAGCAAGGTGTTGACCGTTGGTGTTGTTACGGGCAGCATGTCGCTGGCAAACACCGTGGTGGCGGCAAAGGTGGCGGGTGTCAGGTAACGAGTAGGCACATCCAGTTTAAATTGCTGGGTGTTGATGGCATCCATCGCTGCCAGATGAAAACCCCACACACCAAACGACGGCACATCCACGTGATAACTGGCGGTGTTCAATCCGGCGGCTTGCAGGGTGTGTGCAATAGTCCAATAGGTGCGGCGGGTAAAAAACGGCGATGAACTTTGGGTGACAATATAACCCTGCGGATTCAGGCGTTTTTTAATCATCACATAAAACTCCCGCGAATAGAGTTTACTCAATACTTCGCTGTGCGGATCGGGCATGTCGATAATGATGCGGTCGTAGTGTATTCCCGGCTGATTTACAAAATTAAAGGCATCAACATTGTAAACAGTCAGTTTTGGATTACTCAGACTGCCCGCATTCATCGTGACCATCGCTGGAAACTCACTGCTGAATTTAGTCATCGCCGGGTCGATATCCACTAAATGAATCAGTTCCACTTCAGGGTATTTGAGAATTTCACGCGCCGCCAATCCATCCCCACCACCCAGGATTAATATTTTATAACGCGGACCCGGTAATCCCATCACCGGATGCACGAGTGATTCATGATAACGATGTTCATCGCGTTGCGAAAATTGAATGTGGCCGTCGATATACATCCGGTAATTATGGGAATCATTGTTTTGGGTGAAGACGATGCGCTGATAAGGCGTCTGCACTTCGGCCCGAACTTTTCCATTGAGCGGAGGAAGTCTGCGTCGATTAACCTACGCTAGGCTAGTGCCTGAGGCCCTTGATAGTGAAATAGCGCTTACTCTTCCTTCAGAGCCTACGATGTCATCACAAAGTATCGATAAAAGGTGGTTGGTAATG
>JANNJI010000840.1:0-1007 GCA_031405795.1 Gammaproteobacteria bacterium | reverse complement strand
TTCGCTATGTTCTTGCGGGCGTCGGCTTTATGGTTTGCTGCGGACGTTCATTCTGATTGATTCAAGGGTGCGCCGATGACCGCACCTGGCCGAGATTCACCCCTTGGATGTGACGGCCGTTCACGAAACATCGACGATCTTGAGTCCGGCCTTGAGACGCAGGCTGCGCAGTGCATCGTTGACGGTGGTGCGCGATGATGTGTCGGCGGTAAAGGCACACACCAGTAAGTGATTCGGCCGCTCAAACACCAAGGTAGTGTTGGTTGCGGTGGTACCGGCGCTGGCAAACTCAATGTGTATTTCGTAGGCCTGGTTACCGGCATGGTTAATCAACACCGGCTTACTGATCCGCGCACCTTGTTCGGTGCGGGCGAATTCTGCCTGGACCGTACTGAGATAACTGGTCACTGTCATGGTTTTATCAAAAAAAGCCATGCAGCCCACCAAGGGATGCTGGCTTTCCACGCCTTGGTAAGATTTTGACATGGCAATCACCACGGGCAGATACGGTGGTGGATTGCCGGTGCGTTGCGTGATGTAGTTGCGCAGGTTGGCCTGTTCCGGTTTGGATAGGTGATGCTGGTAATCAGTCATCTCCCATTGCGCCGGGATGGCGAGCTCAACACCGAATACATCGCTGTTGTACAACTGCAATTCCATGTTATCGCTTGCGTTACAAGCAAACAGACCAAGCACGGTTAAGAAAAAACTGTGGCGGAGTAGGGGCATAGGTGCGATAAAACTACGCGGATGTGGCTGATGTTGCAATAGGATACCGGCGGAAATATGCGCATTTCAAAACCAGATAGACAGTGATGGCTTAAGCGGACGGCGATACTGACACAGTGTAACCAGTCATGTGATGTTGATCTGTCAAACAGCATTTGCTTATGGACAGGTGTTAGTAATGTATCGCCCATAATTTTATGACGTACTTCGCTTTCAATTTCCTGGTAATACCGTATACTTTTAAACAGACAGATTAGCCATTGTTCAATCTTGGAAAG
>JANNJI010000839.1:0-1475 GCA_031405795.1 Gammaproteobacteria bacterium | reverse complement strand
TCAACACCAGCACCGCGGCTTCGATGGCGACGCTCACCTGGGCAGCCATCGAGCTGATTCACCGCGGCAAGCCGACGGCTCTCGGCGGGGCGACGGCTGCGGTCGCGGGCCTGGTCGCAATCACGCCGGCCTGCGGCAACGTGAGCCCGATCGGCGCGATCTGGATCGGCGCCGGCGTGTCGGTGGTCTCGTACCTGGCCTGCACCTTCCTGAAGCCCGCGCTCGACTACGACGATTCGCTGGACGTGTTCGGCGTGCACGCGCTCGGCGGCACCTGGGGCGCCCTCGCCTCGGGCATCTTCGCCACCACGCTCGGCGCCGGCATCGAGTCGAACGCTCAGCAAATCATGGTGCAGCTCACCAGCATCGCCTTCACCGCCATCTTCGCGCCGGTGGCGACGATCATCATCCTGCTCGGCATCAAGGCGGTCCTCGGCCTGCGCGCCGACGAAGAAGACGAGGTGACCGGCCTCGACCTCACGGCGCACAGCGAGAGCGCCTACGTGCACGCCTTCATCGGCGCCGCGCTCTCGGCGACCAGCGTGGGGATCACCGCCCGCGTTCTCAGAGATCTGGAGCGCAGCGCCAGCCCGGAGGCACGCATCATCATGGGCGCCGCACGCCGTGCATTCCTCGATATCTGTGTTGAGGCAGGCGATTGTGACCTAGCAACAGCAGGTTTTGAATTGGCTGTGGATGGAGCGATGAAAATTCCCGGCTTGCGTAATCTTGAATTGACTGCGCCGTATTTCCATAATGGTGGCGCATTGTCTATTGAGCAGACTGTGGACTTTTATTTCCGCGGCGGCGATTTCCAACCGATCACTGGCTGGGATGAAACACGCCAGACTGCGCACTCAATTTCACCTGTTGGTACCTTAACTGGTCCCTTATTTGCGGTGACCACTGACACTCATGTTCCACTGACGGATAGCGATAAAAAGAAGTTGGTGTCATTGCTCAAAGCGGGACTCACCGATAACCGGGTTAAATACCACCGCGCGCCGTTTGATCACCCTGAATTGAAGGTGCCAAACGGCCATCGCAGCGAGGATGGCGAGGTAACTGATGATGGCACAGGCAAGGCAACAGACAGCTTGCTGACGATACCGGCGGCAGGACGCTTAGGATATAGCAAGCCATTGTCGAAGTTTCTTAATCAATAGTTAGTAGTTTTTAATAATGTTGTGTATCTGTAACAACTGATCGAACTCGCTGGTTATCCGATAGATAGCCAGCGAGTATTTAGTTTATTTGGTTTTCGTCGCATAACAGGATGGATGCAACGTGAGTATCCCTCGCTGATTTTATCCACTACCTGCCCATCTGATTTGCTCGTCCTCCCTACAATAGCCACTCTTTTTACAAGGTGTCCAGTCCACAAGATACTGGAAATCAGCGTCTTGAGTGGTTACCATGGCCGCCCCTGGATAACAATCAGTCAGTATGAAAACGCTTTATATCAAAACCTTCGG
>JANNJI010000838.1:0-1785 GCA_031405795.1 Gammaproteobacteria bacterium | reverse complement strand
TCCGAGAATCAAGACATTAGCGTCAACAATTTGAATCTTACGCTGGATCATGAGTTTGATGACACAGCCGGTGACATAACTGCCCATGTTGTCGATGATCCGGCGGCCTGCCAGGATGACTTCCGGGTTGTAACCGATTTCCTGGGCCTTATGGGTTAGATAATAAGGGTCAACACCAATACAGTGCCCGCCCACCAAACCGGGACGGAAGGGCAGAAAATTCCATTTGGTACCGGCGGCTTCGAGGACTTCCAGGGTATCAATGCCGAGTTTATTGAAAATCAAGGCAAGTTCATTGATCAAGGCAATATTCAGATCGCGTTGGGTGTTTTCAATCACCTTTGCCGCTTCGGCAACTTTGATGCTGCTGGCCTTATGGGTGCCGGCGGTGATGATGCTTTTATAAATTTTATCGACAAAATCCGCCACTGCTGGGGTGGAGCCCGAGGTCACTTTTAAAATCGTTGTGACGCGGTGTTCCTTATCACCCGGATTAATGCGTTCTGGGCTATAGCCGACATAAAAGTCATGGTTAAAACGCAGTCCCGATACCGATTCGATGATCGGCACACAGACTTCCTCGGTGGCGCCGGGATACACCGTCGACTCGTAAATGACGACATCCCCTTTTTTGATGATTTTACCGACCGTTTTACTCGCGGATTCGAGTGGCGAGAAGTCCGGGCGTTTATGCTTATCAATCGGGGTCGGTACCGTGACAATGTAGACGGTACAAGGCTTGATATCATTGAGATTATCGGTAAATGACAGTTTTGTTGCGCTACGTAATAACTCCGCCTCGACCTCAAGGGTGTTATCAATGCCCGCTTTGAGTTCTTTGATGCGGGGAGAATTGATGTCAAAGCCCACGGTGGTGAATTGTTTGCCAAATTCAACAGCCAGTGGCAGGCCAACATAGCCCAAGCCAATGATACCGATATTGAGATTCTCAAGTTTGAACATAGGGGCTCCGTTAACGAATGGTAGTTTATTACTAGTATTGGTAGAAGTACGTGGCCGTCCACTAGGCCCAGGAAACTTTATGTATAATACAATGAACCGTGAATCAAATACAAAGCTGGAACCGGGCAAAGAGAGAATAACATGACCAGCATTACAGGACCGTTAATGTGAGTACTGTTCGCATTTTTAATCACCATGTCAAAACCCCTTTTCTTCTATTAGGGCTGGTGGAAGTGGTAGGCATCATTGGCTCTGTTTACGCAGCCATGTTTGTGCGGTTCTGGAGTGAAGAAATCCCCTATGAACAAGTCTGGCTGCAGACGCTGGTTTTTTCGCTGGTTATGTTGCTTGCAATGATTTCCTCGGGTTTATATCAGGCTCGATTACGCGAAGGTGGCTTGGGATTTTTTCTGCGGTTGAGTGCCAGTTATTTAATGGGGACGGCGGGCGCCTCTGTTGTATTTTATATTTTTCCCAATTTGTTTTTTGGGCGCGGCATTCTGATTCTTACCATGATCATTTCATTTGTTTTTATTACGATCGTGCGCACGAATCTGTATTTCTTCAAGCCAAATATTTTCAAACGGCGTATCCTGGTGCTCGGCGGAGGGAAACGCGCGAGTGCACTGACGGAATTGCGGCGACGCGTTGATCAGTTTGGATTTGTGATCATGGGTTTTGTGCATATGCGTGGGGAACAGGATGTTGTTTCCCCGGAAAAAATCATAAAAATTGATACGCCACTCGTTCAATACGTCACCAAGCACGATGTAGACGAAATTGTACTGGCGATTGATGATCGGCGAAAAGGTATCCCCATGC
>JANNJI010000837.1:0-4140 GCA_031405795.1 Gammaproteobacteria bacterium | reverse complement strand
CGAATTTTGTCGAGTTTCTTATCTTGGGCCTCGGCACCGGTCGCCGTGAAAATCCAAGCCGCAACAATTCCGTATGCGATTACCGCTCTAATCATGGTTCACCTTCCTTACCGCCGATCTCATAGAAACCGCCGTCCTTCGCGCGCTTCGCAACCGTCCGTTTGCGCCACAACGACCATGGGAAAGTCAGCGGCAGAGTGCCGCACCAGCCCTGACTGCGCGCTTGGTTTTGCGACAACAGCTTTTCATAAAGTCTGACAAACTGCTCGACTTCGTACTCGGTGCGGCTCGCGACCACCTGTCCGGAAGTCTTGTTGACGATCACCAGCCGCGGCAGGGTTGCGCTAGTTGCGGCATCGCTTCCGGTCACTTGGAAAACCCAGCCGAAAGCGCGCTCCGCGCCAGGGCACTCGACGACTGAAAGCTGGTCGGACTCACGACCGAACCTTAGCCGCGTAATAATCAACTCTTCGGCTTGCAGCCTGGTTAACATAGTTATTTTACGTCGACGAACTCTGCATAGGATGACGATAGTTTCACCGATCGCAGGCAAGAAAGTCGCCCACCAGCCGGTTAAATCGCTCCGCTTGATCCCACTGCACCCAATGGGCGCACTGGTCGAACAGGTGGAACTCGGCGTTGGGAATCAGTTGAAACAGCAACAGGCCGCGTTCGACTGAATCCAGTACCGAGCACGAGCACTTATTCATTGGGCTTCATGCCATGATGCAACACCCCGCCCTCACCCTGGACGAAAAAGACCAGACCTTGAACTCGTTGCACGAGCTGAACAAATCCCTGAAGGAGTGCCTCGCACAGCGCACGCTGGAATTGGAACGCAGCGAAACGCGTATGCGTTCCATTTTTGAAAGCGTGGGCGAGGGTATCCTTATCTTGAATGCACGCGGTTACGTGATGTCAATGAACCCCGCCGCCGAGCGTATGTTTGTTGTGCAAAACCGGGATACAGAGGGCATTCATAGTGCGTTGTTGTTGGCGGATGTCCATACCGCTGCATTGGCAAGCCTGCAAAGTTACGACGAGTCGAAAGATTCCGTGTTTCATATTACCCGCGGGATTACGCCGGTCGAATATCAAGGCCGGGGCCTTAATGGGCGTGAGTTTCCAATGGAGTTGATTGTGACCGCCATCCAACAGGGCGAAGAAGTATTGCGTGTGTGTGTTATACGCGACATCACGCGCCGCTATGCGGCGCACAAATCCGGCATGGCCGAAATGGCGACCGGGGTGTTGCACAATGTCGGCAATATTCTCAACAGCGTCATGTTATCCGGTGAAGAAATCGCACGCGTGGCAAATAACAGTAAAGTCGCAGGACTCAATAAGGCGAACGAGTTGTTGCGCGACAATGCGCATGATCTAGGCGGGTTTTTTACAACCAACGACAAAGGCAAGATGCTGCCGCAGTACTACGAAAAAATCGGCTTGGCGCTCAGCGAAGAAACCAAATCAATCAGGAACGAAGTGGCAAAACTGAATGAAAAACTGACGGTGATAAAAGATGTGATCGCCACGCAACAAGCCTACGCGCGCGTCGATACCCACATGGACCGGCTGAATGTGACAACGGTAATTGAGGATGCATTACGGCTACAGGAAGTGTCACTGCACAAACTGGGTGTCAATGTGCGCAAACATTTTACCGCCACCCCCGCGTGCAACCTGCATAAATCCAAGTTTTTACAGGTACTGACCAACCTAATCAAAAATGCCAAGGAAGCGACCGCAGAAAATGACCAGCTCAATCGCGTGCGGGAAATTGTGCTTGAAACCGGCTGTATTGAATCGGGTGATGTGTTCATCCGCATCACCGATAACGGCTGCGGGATTGCAGCGGAAAATCTGCAGCGTATTTTTAATCACGGCTTTACCACGAAAGAAAACGGCCACGGCTTTGGACTCCACACCAGTGTCCTGGCGATGACGGATATGGGTGGTACATTGCGCGTGCACAGTGACGGACCGGGGCATGGCACAACCTTCACGCTGATAGTTCGCGCCGGGCAGGAGAAAACCAAGGGCACGTCAACGACAGCCGCCGCACAATCGTCGTCAGCTTGAGAAGACCTACAGGTAAAAAATATGATTGAGAACAAACGGATTTTACTGGTCGATGACAATCGCGATATCCATGAAGATTTCCGCAAGGTGTTGTGCACCGCCGCTGCAGATCATAGTGACCTGGATGACCTGGAGCTTGGCCTGTTTGGCGACACCGACAGTCCGATTCCGGCACCGGGCCAGCATGTGCAATATGAAGTTGACTCCGCGTACCAGGGTGAGGAGGCGTTGGACATGGTGCGCAAAGCACACGCGGCGGGGCGGCCATATGCGATGGCGTTTATGGATGTGCGTATGCCGCCGGGTTGGGATGGTATCCAGACCATCGCGCGCATCTGGATCGAATTTCCCTATACCGAGGTTGTGATTTGCACCGCATTCTCCGACTACAGCTGGGAAGACATTGTTGCCAAGCTGGGCAGTACCGACCGTCTATTGTTTCTGACCAAGCCCTTTGATTCAACGTCAGTGAAGCAAATGGCGTTGACCTTGACAAAAAAATGGTATCTGGGGGAAGAAGCACGCGGTTATGTTGCGCGTCTGGAACGCGACGTCAAAGACCGTACAGTCCAATTGGAAGGGTTGTTAGAAGAATTAAAGAAAGTGAATCTCGAACTCGAATATATGTCGATGCATGATGCCCTGACTGACTTGCCGAACCGCACTCTGTTCAGCGACCGCCTGCAATACAGCGCCCATTGCGCGGCGCGTGACAACCAGACATTCGGTGTGTTGGTACTGGATCTGGATCGCTTCAAGGAAGTGAATGATGTGCGTGGACACCACGTCGGCGACCACGTGCTGCGCGAAGTCGGCAAGCGCCTGCGAAGCGTGCTGCGCGACAGCGACACCGTGGCACGGATGGGCGGGGATGAGTTCGCCATGATTCTGCATAACGCCAATAAAGAGGCGTGTATGCACGTAGCCAAAAAAATATGTCAATCATTGGAACCGGCGATCATGACGGACAATGCATCGATCATCATCGGCGCCAGCGTTGGAATAGCGATGTACCCGGATCACGGCGAGGATGAAGTTGAGTTGTTGAAGAGCGCCGACCTGGCGATGTATGACGCCAAGCGTGCGGGCACCGGCTTCTCCGTGTTTGATACCGAGGAAAATACCCGCCGCACGAACCGACTGAAGCTGATTGCCGATCTTGACGCTGCGATCAACAATAATCGTTTGGCGCTGCACTATCAGCCGATAGTCGACTTAAAAACCAATCAAGTGCGTGGCGTTGAAGCGTTGTGTCGCTGGATTCATCCCGAACGCGGTTTTATTCCGCCCGACGATTTTATTGCGTTGGCCGAGCAAAAAGGACTTATTCAAGCCCTGACCTTGTGGGTGTTGGACACTGCCCTGGCACAATGTGCGGCGTGGCATGCGCAGGGACTGCAGATTGGTATGTCGGTAAACCTGTCAACGCGCAATTTTCTCGATCCCGAACTGCCCAGTAAAGTGGCAGGCTACCTGAAAAAGTGGCAAGTGCCGGCACAGTGGTTGAGTTTGGAAATCACGGAAAGCATGACCATGTCCGATCCCGCACGTGCATTGGAAATTATTCGCACCCTCGACGTAATGGGCGTGAAAATTTCCATCGACGACTTCGGCACCGGTTATTCGTCGTTAGCTTACCTGAAAAAACTTCAGGTCGACGAACTCAAAATTGATCGTTCTTTCGTACTCGAACTGGACAAGGATAAAGACAATCAATCGATTGTGCGTTCCACCATCGACCTGGCACATTCGCTGGGCTTGATGGTGGTTGCGGAGGGAATTGAAACCGAGAGCATCATGAATATGCTCAACGGTTACGGTTGTGACAAGGTGCAAGGCTACTTTTTATGTAAACCCAAACCCGCTGAAGACGTGACGCGTTGGTTGCAGGAATCACAATGGGGTTTGGGTGCGGTGCGCGCGGCATCGTGAAGATTATAAACAGTATACCCGCCTTTTCTTCCAGAAAACCCTCTGCTGTAACCACACGGCATGCCCGAAACTGTTGCCAGACTCGCCCGCGAATTTAATTTACCGTGTTAAAGGTATTTTAGTTTG
>JANNJI010000836.1:0-2884 GCA_031405795.1 Gammaproteobacteria bacterium | reverse complement strand
CGTAGTTAAACAGGCTTGCGCCGCAGTAAGCCAGCGCTCACCTATCGATGTCAAAGAACTGAGAAACACTTGCCGATGGGCGCCTGTCACCCGTAATTGAACGACCAGATCGGCGTCGGGCAGTTCACCCCCGCCCCGCTCGGGCCATTCAATCAAACACACGGCCTGGGCACCGAACAAGTCACGGGCGCCCATGTATTCGAGTTCTTGTGGGTCATGTAGACGGTATAAGTCGAAGTGGAATAGCTGGATGTTCCCCAACTCATAAGGTTCAACCAAGGTATACGTCGGGCTCTTAACAACCCCCTGATGGCCCAATGCCTGCGCAAAGCCACGCACCCATGTTGTCTTACCCGCACCCAGATCCCCGTGCAAATACACCATCGCACGCGTTGGACTCGTACTGGCCAGGCAGGCACCGATTGCCTCGGTTTCCGCCGCGCCCACCGTTAAGAGATCAACCTGCACCACGGTCAGAGGGGATTGACCAGACGACGTAACCAGCTCATAAGGTCAGTGGCCAACAAACCACGTTCCCCCGCCGCCTTGGCAGCGGCATCCCCGGCCGCGGCGTGTGTTACCACGCCCAACTGCGTCGCCTGTAATAAACCAAAACCTTGGGCAACGAAACTGGCTATTGCCCCCGTCAAGATATCGCCCATGCCGCCACTGGCCATACCTGGATTACCGTCATTGCACAGAAGTAAGGGGCCTTGCGCCGCAGCGATCAATGTACCAGCCCCTTTGAGCACCACCAGCCCACCAAATTGTTTTTGCAGATCCTGTGCCGCGGCAAACCGATTGCGATGCACTTCCTGGTTGGCTCGGCCCAACAGCCGTGCAGCCTCGGCAGTATGCGGTGTCAATACCCAGTGATCCCGCTGTTGCGGTTGCTGTGCAAGTAAATTCAACGCATCGGCATCCACTACCAGCGGTAATCCGGAGTCCAGTGCATATTGTAATAATCGTTTACCCCAGTCGAGTTGCCCCAAGCCCGGACCCACGGCAATGACATCAGCCCGATCCACCAAGCGTTGAAACTCCGCCTCCGTGTCCACGCCATGCACCATTAATTCGGGACGACTGACATTTAATACCGCTGCATGGCTATGGCGCGTGGCAATACTCACTAACCCTGCGCCACAACGTAATGCCGCCTCCCCCGCCATGCGCGCTGCACCGGTAAAGCCCTGTTCACCACCGACGATCAAGACATGACCACAATCACCTTTATGCACGGTACGTGGTCGTGGTTTGATCAGCGATTTCAAACGCGGATAATCGATACGTTCAACTTCCACGGGCAGTTGTTGGTAAGCCTCCGTGGGAATACTCAAATCGTGAAACACCACGGCCCCGGCATAGTCCGGGCCATCACCGGTAAACAATCCACGTTTCAAACCAAGAAACGAAATGGTGCAGTTCGCGTGCACGGCATTGCCAAACACCACACCATTGCTCGCCTCCAGGCCCGAGGGAATATCCAAGGAAAAGACGGGGCGTTGGGCCTGATTGATTAATTGAATGGCAGCGGCATAGTCACCGCTCGTTTCCCCTTTTAACCCCGTGCCGAATAAGGCATCAACGATCACATCGTCCTCACTGAGATCCTGTGTGGTCAGTGGTTCCAGGACGACATCCATACTTTGCAGACGTTGTGCCGCTGAAAAGGCATCGCCTTGCAAGCGGCTGGGATCACCCACTTGCAAGACCCGCAGGCTGTAACCTGCTTCTTTTGCCAACCGCGCCAGGACAAAACCATCCCCGGCGTTATTGCCTGCACCACAGATAATGGCGATCCGTTTTGCCTTGACCCAACGTTTTTGTAATTCAACAAAGGCCGCTGTGCCAGCACGTTCCATGAGGACGGTGCCCGAAATACCCAACTTATCGATCACATGGCGATCCAGCTGTCGAATCTGCTCACTCGTGTATAAAGGGAAAGGAAGTACTGACATGGCATCGTCTTTATTGTTAAGGTAGGTCTTTAACTTAGCATAAAATCAGATATGCAGAACGTCCATCTAAATTCATTGGCAGACCAGATAAAACAGTGGGGTAAGGCCCTTGGGTTTGAAGCTATCGGCATCGCGGACACTGATTTGACCCAAGCCGAGCAGTTTTTATTTGGTTGGTTAGCAACCGGCTACCATGGCCAGATGCAATGGATGGCGTCACACGGCAACAAACGTTCCCGCCCTGCTGACCTGATCCCAGGCACCGTGCGGATCATCAGCGCCCGCATGGATTACTGGCCTGCAACAGCACGCGAACCCTGGTCCGTCATTCATGACAGTGAACTGGGCTATGTCTCTCGTTATGCAGTGGGCCGCGATTATCACAAACTCGTGCGCAGTCGCTTACAAAAACTCGCGGAACAAATCACCGCTGTTGCCGGCGCCCATGGCTATCGTGTCTTCAGTGACAGCGCACCGGTGCTGGAAAAGGCCGTGGCGGAAAAAAGCGGGCTGGGCTGGATTGGCAAACATACCAATCTGATTAATCGCGAACACGGCTCGTATTTTTTCCTCGGGGAAATCTACACCGACCTGCCGTTACCCATTGACGCCCCCGTGCAAAATCATTGCGGCACCTGCCAAAGTTGCATTGATGTTTGTCCAACACAAGCGATCATTGCGCCGTATAAACTCGATGCACGACGCTGCATTTCTTATTTGACGATTGAATTGCGTAGCGCGATCCCGCTAGAACTGCGCCCACTGATCGGCAACCGGATTTATGGTTGTGACGATTGCCAACTTGTCTGCCCCTGGAACCGCTTCAGCCAGCACAGTGATGCAGCTGACTTCGCACCACGCCATGGACTTGATGCGAGCCGGTTAACTGATCTGTTCAACTGGGATGAAACCACCTTCGTGCGCAA
>JANNJI010000835.1:0-10458 GCA_031405795.1 Gammaproteobacteria bacterium | reverse complement strand
CGCGTTGGAATGGCCGCGCCACCCGCAACTGGGATCACATCACCACCGTGCATTTGAATCCGGAAAAAGGTAAATCATCACAACCTGCCATGGCGGTGGCAGCGTAATGAGAACAGGCGACAACTACGTTGACAATTACCGTGACGGAGAACGCGACGATCAATACTGCGCAAAGATTTTTCAATGTCTGCATATTGCAGTGTGTGCTTCTTTTTTTCAATGGTCATACTGACCGACTCAAATTGGTATTTTGCCATCGAGCTCCATTGACCGGAGAGTAGGTAGTAGAAGAGTTGGAGGACTGTGCTCTTGCCCGCACCATTCTCCCCGACAAGAATAAGCGTGTTGTCGGCCAGCTTGAGGTCTATGTTCTTGTAGCCATGAAGCTTCTTGATTTCAAAACGTGTGATTGAGTTCATTTGAGCAAATCCTCAGTTAATTGAATGACTATGTGGTGGAAAGCTCCCTACGCTGCAACAAGCGCATAGTGGGCGTCACCAGATCAAGCGTGCTCTGCACTGACACAGGGGGCCTTCCATCAATTCGTCCAATACTCTGTGCACAAAATACTTATCGGTGGCGTTCCAGAGCTTTTTGTCGAGATTATTCAGGAACTGCTGTTCTTCTTGCTGCATGCGGCTTCTCGTTTTTATACGTCGTTATTGTACCTATGACTGTAAACCATTTTATGCCATTGCGACAGCGTCACGCCCCGGATCAGCGCCGCCTGTGATCCTACTCCCAACGGGTCAACCGGTATAGGGAAGCGAGAGCGCCTCCGGAAATCCATCATTACCGGAGGTGCCTCTACCTCGTTTTGGCAGTTAATCCTTAACACTTGTTGAAAAATGCATTACCCTCATTTACTTGGTGAACATTATTCAGTTCGACGAAAGTCGGCAGCCCATAGCCTATTATTTTATATCGATTCCGGCTTGCACTGCGTTTGTGCCGGACGAAACTCGATTGTTTATCCCCATACCAGGACGTTGTCGATGACCGCTAATGCTGCACTCCTTCACGTCACCACGCTTGCGCAGGCGTTTCGCCGTTTCGCGCCGTATCTGAAACCGGATTCGCTACGCATGATGGTCAATGCGATCGTGGTGCTCGTCGCTACCATCTGTTCGGCGTTGTTGATCTGGATGGTGGGACATGGCTTCGATCTGTTGCATGCCAGCCGTTTCCAGGAATTACCGCGCTATTTTCTGGCCGTCACCGCGCTGGTGTTGTTGTTGCAAGGCTTGCGTTACTTGAATTATTACTTGTACGAATGGATGGAGCAACGCGTAATCTTTTCGATTCGTCGTGCGCTCTATGCACAACTGCTGTTGTTGTCGACACCGGTTAAAACACACTATGCGGCGGGTGATCTGTTGACGCGACTGGCGCAGGACGTCAGTCGGGTGTCGCAGTTGTTGGTGTTGGTGCCCGGTCAATTGTTTGCATATGGCCTGACCTTTGTCGTGTATGTGACGGTGTTGCTGTGGCTGGAGCCGCGCTTAACCGTGGTCGCACTTGCCTTATTGCCCTTGTTTTGGTTGCATCAACGCTACTTCTCGGTGCGCACGCGTCGCTCCTCCAGGGCGTTTCTTGCCTGCCAGGGAGACCTGAGTGCCTTTGAAGAACAATCGCTTGCGAATCTGCAGGGGATCAATTCATTCAATGCGGAGACCGCGATGTTAACGCGCTTTGCGCGGCTGTTTTCCAGTTTTCGACTTGTGGCCATGCGTAATTTGTTGACGCAGAATGCCTTTGTCGTGAGCTTTGAATTACTGGCAGCGTTGTGTGCCATTGTGCTGGTGGTCTTCGGCGTGGAGGCGATTGGCCGCGGTGCGCTGACGCTGGGCGGACTGATTAACTTCCTTCTATATATAGGCTACCTCGCCAGACCGCTGCAGGGCCTGGCCAATATTCCCGTTGAATCGCAGATCCGCACCGCCGCTGCTGCACGTGTAGCGGAAATTCTGGACACGCTGCCGGTGGTACAGGAACGCATACCCGCACATGTCCTGGCGGAGGTTAGCGGTGAAGTGCGTTTCGCCGATGTCAGTTTTGCCTATCCTGATGCCGCGGTGATGCTGGATCATTTTAACCTAAGTATCCGGCCCGGCGAGTTTATCGGACTGGTGGGGCCGAGTGGTTCCGGAAAATCCACGCTGGCGCGTTTGTTATTGCGGTTTTACGATCCCACCGCTGGCGCCATTTACCTGGATGGCCACGACCTGCGCGAACTGAGTCTGGCCTCGCTACGTGCCCATGTCGCCGTGGTGTGGCAAGAACCCTTTTTACTCAACGACAGTGTGCGCGCCAACCTGCTGCTTGCCAATGCCGACGCCGGTGAAACAGCGTTGATCGATGCGGCGCGCCATGCGCAAGCACACGAATTTATTACTCAGCTGCCACAAGGTTACGATACACCGCTGGGTGCGCAAGGTGCGCGTCTGTCCAGCGGCCAACGACAGCGCCTGGCAATCGCGCAGGTATTACTGAAAAAATCGTCGTTGCTGATCTTTGATGAAGCCACGTCCGCACTGGATGCACAATCGGAAATGGCTTTACAGAACGCCCTGGCCTTTGTGCGCCGTGGGCGCACCACCCTTGTTATCGCACACCGTTATTCCACCTTGCAGGGTGTTGACCGCATTGTATATCTTAACGGCAATGGCAGCGCCGATATCGGTACGCATGCTGAATTATCGCAGCACCATGCAGGTTACCGTGCGGCACTCGCACATCAACGACAATGACTATTGTCTACACGGCTGCTTCATCTGATGCCGCAATTTGTTTTTGAATGAGTTCATCGATAACCCGCAGAATGGTGCTGGTGCGGACTGCTTCACCCTGCTGCGCCACCTTGTCGGCCAATATTCGCAAACGTATTATCTCGTTGCTAATGGTTTTAGTCAGTTGCTGTGTCTTGGCTGCAAAATCGGAAGGGTTGGCAGTATTGGCATAATACTGTAACAACACCAGCATCTGCGGGATGTTGTCGGTGCCATTTAAAACCATCCTGTCCAATGCAGCACCGGCAGCCTGTGGATTTGAGCGGGCGATACCCAGCAACTGCCATTTGCGTTCTTCCGCATCCCGTGGCTGGAGCGTAGCGAGTTCGGACCAGGCCTTTGTTTCATACAGCAACTGTGCATAAGCGGCGTGACGCAGGGCGGGATCGTTAATGCGTTGCAAGGTTTTGCGTGCTGCGTCAATATGCCCCTGCTGTGCCAACATCAGCGCGTGTTGCTTGTGTGTGCGGTCTGGCCATTGCGGGTGTTGTGCATAAAGCCGGCTGGCAGTGACAAAGTCATATGCCCGCCAGGCACGTTCGTAATTCACCCCACGGCCACGCACCGGATCGATCCTGGTGAGTTGTTGCGCGGCTTTTTCCGCAAGCTCAGTGTCATTCCAGGAAAAATAATGATCGGCTTGTGCATACAACCGATCCGCGGCGTTGTCGCCGAGATAGGGGATCAAATCCAAATGGAAATGCCTGCGTAAAAATGCATAGGGATCTTCATCGCCGATTGGCTGTGCCGTTAATGCCGACAGGCGTACTTCTGAAATAATGTTGGTATCGGTGTTAGGTCTGGCATTACCGGCGGCGCCAACCATTTCGTCACGCGACAACGCAAAGTACCAGAGCAGATCCGCTGGTGTATAAATATCATGTGTGCCAAGGGTTGCGTTGATCCTGGGCTGCGCGAGAATGCGGGTAATACGATCATGATCGAAAGTGAGCGGTTGTTTTGATCCAATCAATACCAGGTCGCCCGTGCTGATGCTCGCGAAACTCAGGCCATGCGGATAGACTTGATAAAACGCCTGAAACAACGAGCGCAACGTAGTGGCATCCATTTTAAATAAATTGACCCACTGCCCGAATATACCGTTGTCGTTCAAACGGGATTTGGTGAGCGCCCAGAACTGGCGCGTGAACACATTGGCAGCGCCCGCGAGCCACGGATGTGAAGGTTGCGCAACAATCAGATCGTACGTTGTGCCTTCGACCAATAAGGTATTGCGGGCATCATTAAAATCCAGACGCACGCGCGGGTCTTGCAACGCGGGTATTTCTCCCACGTAAATACGGCGATTCGCCTCGACCACCGCCGGTTCAAGTTCAACCACGCGGATCGATTTCACATCGGTGAGCGTCAAGGCTCGCGTTGTGATACCACCGCCGAAGCCCACGACAAACGTGGATTTCGGATCACGGTGCAGCATGTAAGGAACCAGCCCTAGCAGTGTTTCCGCCAGCAGTGCCTTATTGGGATCCTGCATATGGATCAGCGATTCATTCAGTCCGTTGTTTTGCAATTTTGCAATCGTGTTGTCGTAAGTAACTAAACTGATAACACCGGCCTTGCCCTCGGCAAGAAATAAGAACGTGGGTTTCCTGCCACTTTTTGCGTCCGCATCCCATTGATAGTTCACCGATGCAATGAGTGCTTCATAACTTAAATGCGGCACCTGCCAGGCAACTAACAAAGCAACGGTAACAGATCCAAGCAAGCCAACACGCAGCACTGTTCGTTGCAGAGTGCCTAAAAAGATGAGCGAAAGTAACAGGATTGCCACGGCCATGAGCGTCAAGAGCTGGTCGGTACCGTACTGCGGAATAAACCAAAACCCGGCGAAGATCGCACCAAAAATACTGGCCACGGTATTGATCGAATAGGCCTTGCCGATACGGGTACGCACGGCCTGTAAAGTACCGCAATACAATTTGAGATTCAGCGGAAACAAGGCGCCGAGGATGAATGTCGGAATAAACAACAGCGCAAATACAATGGCATATTTCGTCAGGTGCTGGAGTAGCGGCGCGGTATTGAAATGATTAACGGTTTCGTAAATCTGCGGCAGCAGACTAAAACCAACGCGAGTCGCTATCAAGGCAACACCCAGTAACAACAGCCCCACCGCCATCCATGCTTGCGGTGCGCGGATTTTTTCAAGCTGCGACTTGATGGCCCAGGAACCCGCCGCAATGCCACTCAAAAATACCGTTAAGATCGCCGCGAATCCATAAATCGTGGTGCCGGTAAAAATAGCGAGATACTTGGTCCAGCCAACCTGCGTGGCAATGGCGACAAACCCGGTTGCGGCCAGGACCATCATGGCACGCAGTCGATATTTTCTTTCTTCACTGTTTGCTGCCAGCTCAGTTGATATCGGCGCAAGCGTCACTTCGATGGGCGGCAATACCCAGACGTGGCTGGCGTAAATTGCAGCCAGCACGATGATCAGATTCAACACGAAGGCAATATAGATTGAACCGTCCAAGCCCCAGTGAGGAATGAAAACAAAACCCGTCAGCGCGGCACCTAATACGGCACCGGCGGTATTCAAGCTGTAGAGTTGACTCATGCGCAAACCGATGTTGTGGTGATGACGAATTAATATTGAGGCCATCACCGGAAAGGTGGCCCCCATGCACAGCGTCGGAATGGATAACAATACCAGCGCCACGACAAACTTAAGACTGAGTTCGGTACCCATCGCCGGAACCATCGCGAGCAAACCATCCAGGTGCAGCAGGATCGGCAACAAGGCCAAACCACTAATGCCGATTAAAAATTCCAGAATAATATAAGGTTTTAAACTGTTAATACGATTGCGGGTGATACGTTCCGCCAGATAACTGCCCATTGCCATGCCGAAAAAAAACGCCGCCAGCACAGTGCTGATTGAGGCGCTGGTCGAACCCATGCTCAAGCCAAGCAGCCGCACCCATGTCACTTGATATGTCAAACTGGCAATACCGGAGAGTACAAGAAAACTGGCGGCAAACAAAAAATGCATGGAAGATTCCTTAGCAAAAATTTTAACGTGTTAATGACTGGTAATAGAAGTCGTTTATAAAAATGTTGCGCAGTTATTTCCTTGTTTATAATGTTGATTAGTGGTTCTGCGAACTGTAACACGATCATACCTGATGAAAATTTCAGAACTGTCCGAAAGCAGACAGATTCTGCATGAAGTGTTCTTGTAACGTAGCGCCTCGTTCAGCAATCCAAGTGGATTTCTGATTTTGTTAATCTTAACCAGGAGGTTTATATGGGTGGTGGCGGAGGCGGTATGGGTGGTGGTGGTGGTGGCGGTATGGGTGGCGGTGGCGGTGGCGGTGGCGGCATGGGTGGTGGTATGGGCGGCGGCGGTGGTATGGGCGGCGGCATGTAACCCGTGCGAGGGCTGATTACACGGCCCTCACACTGCTTCAAATGACGGCACCCTCGGGTGCCGTTTTTTATTACGGGTATCTCTAAAAATTCGCTGAAGTCGCACTCGCGCCTTGCCATCATCGGTTTGATCAAATTTTTAGAGGTATCTTTATGTGCGGAATTGCAATTATTTTCTACCACAATGGCGGCACGCCGGAGGCATGGCGTGCGCGTGCCATGCATGTTGCGCTGGCGCATCGCGGACCTGACGCGGCCAATGTATTGTTACGTCCCGCTGTTGCGTTGGCTCATGCACGGTTGAGCATCGTTGATATTCAGGGTGGCACTCAGCCCATGCAAACAGCCGATGGTCAACTTGCCATTACTTACAATGGCGAAATTTACAATTATCAATCACTGCGCCAGTTGTTGATCGCGCACGGTGTACAGTTCCGTACTCAATCGGATACTGAAGTTGTACTGAACGCGTATCGGGAATTCGGCATACCAGCACTGGCCAAGCTGCGTGGCATGTTTGCCTTCGCTATCCATGATCGTCTTTCTGGTGAATTGTTCATGGCGCGTGACCGGTTGGGTATCAAACCACTTTATTATTACAACGATGAACACGTATTTGTTGCCGCCTCCGAGATCAAGGCGATATTCGCATCCGGTCTGGTTAAGCCGGAATTGGATCGTGCCTCGATAAAAAACTATTTTACCTATCAATTCGCCATCGCGCCGCACACGGCGTTTAGCCACGTTTATGAATTACCGCCCGCGCACACGCTGCATATCACCGCCGGTGCTCCACCACGGCTGGAACGTTACTGGGACATAAACTTTCCACACGCCGGTGACTATGAAAGTAGGGACGAGACTTACTGGACACAGCAGTTTACTGACGCCTTTCAAAACGCGGTAGCCAGCCACACCATCGGCGAAGTGCCGATCGGCAGCTATCTTTCCGGTGGCATCGACTCATGCAGTATCACCCGGCTGCTGGCGGATATTCAGCCGCAGGTGCAGACTTTTTCTATCGGTTTCGGCAATGCCGACTATGACGAGTCGCCACAATATTGTGCGATAGCAAAGTCTATGAACGTCGCGAATGCGGAATTACGCATACAGGATGATAGGCCGCAAGGTTTCCTCGATGATCTGGTGCAGTGTATTTATCATCTTGAGCAGCCGCAGCGCATGGCGGTCGACATTCCACATTATCTTTTATCCGGATTGGTGCGGGAAAAAAATTATAAGGTTGTTTATACCGGTGATGGCGCCGATGAGATATTGGCGGGATACGATTGTTTTCGTCAGGACAAGATGCGCGTCTGGTCAAATGGTCTATTCAAAAGCCTGTTACGGCGCTGGCGTTACCAGCATTTGTACACGCGCTATTTTGCACGCGAGCATATGCGCCTGCTGCTGGAGTTGCACGCGCGCCGTGCGCAACGGCAAACCCTGGATCGATTTGGTTTTTATCCGGCATGGCATGATTTCTGGCAAATCACACGTCAACAGCGTGTGGGTATCATGCGGGAAGACGCCTCGATAAATGCGAATGCGCAAATGGATGCACTTGTTGCGGGCATGCAGCCGCAACTCGCCGGACGCGACGCGCTCAATCAGTCTTTGTATTTTGAGATGAAAACCCGCCTGCCGGGATGGATATTATGGAAAAGTGATCGTCTCAGCATGGCGCATGGTGTGGAAGCACGCGTTCCTTTTCTCGATCATCCGTTAGTTGAATTGATCGCACGCATGCCGCCGCCGATGAAACTCCATGACCTGGATGAGAAATATGTTTTGAAAAAAAGCATGACTCCACGACTGCCGGATGTGTCTCACGCATATAAAAAACGCGGCTTCTACACGCCCATCGGCGCCTGGTTTTTTACCCCCGGCCGCATGGACGAGCTGGCGCCCTATCTTTCGCGCGAGGCGTTGATCAAAACAGATCTGTTCGATCCTGACCGAGTCCAAGCGCTGCAACGGGAATTACAAAGTATATCAACACCGATCGATATGCAGGCGGGTTACCGACTCACGCAGATCGAGTGGGTGTTATTCACCGTACTGACTACGCAGATACTCCATCATCTCTTCGTGGTTCAATACGCACACCCACCGGTGGCTACATCGACCAATAACCTGCCATTGATCACCGCCGAGGCGTAGGGGCGGCACATATAATATCAATCTACACTTTCGCAGATCGCTGTCCGTCGCTCTTTTGTTCTACGATCAGCAAGTATTGTACTGCAATCTCCATCAGCGATCCGGCGCAGCTCTTCCGGTTTTTTCAACACTATAAAATGCCGGACGACATCAATAATGTCCCTACGTTTCATTTCAGCCAGACAAGAACTCACACCCTGGCGACGTGAGCCCACCATATCCGCAATGTCTTGCGTAGTCAGGGGGATACCGATCTGAATATGCCCTCCGTTCAACATGCCATGGGTATTGCTCAGATGGATGAGCAGTTGTGCAGTTTCCATCTGGATATTGCCGTTCGCAAGGCTTAAAAAACGTTGCCCGATATCAAGGATTCGCTGGGCCATGATCTTCATCAGGGGGATAGCCGTTTCCGGCCTGCTGCCAAGCCACGCCGCAAATTTACTGCAATCGATGAATAACACTTCACACGGCACCACTGCTTGCGCAGAAATGAGTCTTGGCTTATTTTGCAGACATTCAGCCAAACAGAAAATCTCCCCTTCGAGAGAGAACCAGAGCAACGCATCACGTCCATCGGCTGAACTTCTGAATATTTTGGCACGCCCACGTTTTAGAATACAGAGACTAAGATCGATTTCCCCCGCCGTAAAAATGAAATCGTTCTTGGCGTAGAGGCGGGTTTTACTAATGCGATAGAGTTCATTTTTGTCAAAATCCTGTAGTTGCGCCAAGAAATTGATATGGGCGCCCATTGCGTGTTGCGGATATGCCATTAAATTCTCCTTGTACTAGAGACCACAATAAAATAATGAAAGCATCCTGGCGTGGATTCATCATCCTTTCAGACAACTATCCGAGATATAACAGTAGTGCAGTTTTAGTGCAGTTTTTAAATGTGAATATGTCCGAATTGCGACAAAATTAAAGAAAATCTGTACAGTAGTGTAGCTTTTAAATTCGCATATGTCCGAATTGTGACAGAATAAAGAAAATCCGTAACATTATAGTACCCCACTTTCTTTTATGCACAGCATTGGAGCATGTACTGATGAAAATAAAAAGACGGGAATTTTTGCGGCGCGCCGGTGCCATTGGCGCAACAGTTGCTGGAACTACTGCCCTGCTATCATGGGCGCCCCGTGCCTCAGCCGCACAAACCCATGTAGTGAACTTGACCGCGATGAGCGGCGATGTCACGCAAATTGATGGTACCACTGCCTTCATGTTCGGCTTCAGCAACACCGGAGTGTTGACCGTACCTGGTCCGACGATCATTTGTCAGGCTGGTGATTCTGTTTTGCTTACCTTGAGCAATGCGCTGAATACTCCTGTTGTTTTCGCCGTGCCTGGCACCGGAATCAAAATTACAACACCCGCGCGTGGTTCGATGCAATTCGCCTTTGCAGCACCCGCACCCGGCAGTTATTTATATTGTGACGATCAAAATCTTGGTGTCAACCGTGTCATGGGGTTGCACGGATCCTTGGTAGTGATGCCCGCTGGACTTAAATACCAGGCGTTCACGGGCGGTCCAACATTCAAACGTCAGTTCAAATGGTTGTTGGGTAATGTCGATCCGGTGTGGGGCAGCGCGGTCAAGGCAAATGGAGATGTGCACGTCAGTTCACTCGCCCCCTCCAGCTTCATGCCACGTTATTTCACCATCAATGGCAACAGCTACGACAAGACACACGAACCCAATACCGATCTGTATGGCTTATACGGCGAAGCGGCGTTGGTGCGTATTATGAATGCCGGAGGCATGGTGCATTCACCGCACTTTCATGCCAACCACGTCGAGATATGCAGTATCAATCGGCAAAACTTCAGCAGCAATCGCAAATACAAAGATATCGTTTCCATGTTCCCCTTGGATTGCCGGGATGTCATCTTTCCATTTAAACAGCCACCGGATGCGTGGCCGGCCATTACCACCGAACCGCAAAATTTCCCCATGCACTGTCACTCGGAGATGTCGCAGACTGCGGGCGGCGGCATGTACCCGCACGGCATGCATTGCCTGCTCGCGTTGGGCAAGAAGCCGACTGTCGAGTCGGATTTGACCCAAGGCGTGGCGCAGCTTCCTTAAAGGAGGCGCGTGACATCATCA
>JANNJI010000834.1:0-1796 GCA_031405795.1 Gammaproteobacteria bacterium | reverse complement strand
TTGTATTACCAACCGCGCATGAATATCAAGAGTAATACGATTGTCGGTGTTGAGGCATTAATCCGCTGGCAACACCCGCAACTGGGTATGATCCCGCCGGGCCAGTTTATTTCGATCATGGAAGATACCGCCATGATTATTCCCATGGGTGAATGGGTGTTGCGCACGGCATGTGTGCAATTAAAACGCTGGCAGGACGCGGGCTTCTCCGCCATACAGATGGCCGTCAATGTTTCCGCCCGGCAATTCCAGGATAAGGGTCTGGTCAATAACGTGCGACGGATTATCGCGGAAATAGGCGTGCCGCCGTCATTGATTGAGCTGGAGATTACCGAGAGTCTGCTGATGGATAATCAGGATACGGCATTACAGATGCTGAATGAGTTCCACGCAATGGGTATATCAATAGCCATTGATGATTTTGGCACCGGCTATTCGTCATTGAGTTATCTGCTGAAATTCCCGATTGATATCATCAAGATCGACCGTTCATTTATTGCCGGTATTCCTGATGATAAAGACGCCTGTGCCATCACCACGGCGATCATTGCCTTATCAAAGAGTATGCGGCTGAAGGTAACGGCAGAGGGAATAGCGACGCAAGTCCAGGAGGATTTTATTCGCCTCCATGATTGTGATGAAGGGCAGGGATACCTCTATGCGATGCCGATGCCAGCGGAGGCGCTGCCTGGGATATTTAATAAAAAAATCGACGGCTGATACAGTTTATCTGCGTGGTTACCATTGACTACGTCCCGGTAACAGTCCCTGCAACTCCTGTGGTGTAAGATCGCGCCACTGGCCCGGTTTCAGTGTACCAAGCGTGACATTGATGATACGCACGCGTTGCAGGCGACGCACGGTGTAATCAAACTCCTTGCACATACGGCGGATCTGCCGGTTCAGACCCTGGGTCAAAATAATCCGAAACACATTTTTACCTGCACGGTAGACCTTGCAGGGTTTAGTGCGCACACCCAGGATATCCACACCGTATGCCATGCCGGAAAGAAATGCCGCGGTGACAGGTTTGTCTACGGTAACAATATATTCTTTTTCGTGATTGTTTTCCGAACGTAATATCTCGTTGACGATGTCACCGTTGTTGGTCAACAGAATTAATCCTTCCGAGTCTTTGTCCAGACGGCCAATGGGAAAAATGCGTTCCGCGTGGCCGATAAAGTCAATAATATTTCCCTGCACATGTCGCTCGGTGGTGCAGGTAACACCCACCGGTTTGTTCAAACACAAGTACACATGGTGTTTCATCGCCCCGACGATTTGTCCATCCACGCATACCGTGTCACCGTCGTTGACCGGGCTGCCCAGTTCAGCGCGTGCGCCGTTAATGGTTACCCGCCCCTGGGTAATCCACGTATCCGCCTGGCGGCGCGAACACAGGCCGGTTTCACTGAGGTATTTATTTAAACGCATGGCGTATTATAGCTAACCTCAATCGAGGCGGCTAACTGCAATAAATAGAATTATAATCCATGTTGTCGGGGTTAGATGATTGCCGATCCCGTTTAGCTTTCCAGATACAACTGCATTACCCCCGTAATGTTATCGCCGCCGAGCCCCCTTGCAACGGCGGCGGTAAAGAGGCGCGCAGCGGCTTGTGTTATCGGTAACGGCGTATCATTGGCCGCTGCCATCTCAAGTGCATAGCTGAAATCTTTCGCCACCAACTCAAGTGGAAACAGGGGCACAAAGTTACCGGCCAGCATAGCATTGGCGGCGGTCTTAGCGGCGGGACTGCATACTGGTGTCGCCGCAATGATCTCGATGGCCTTGGC
>JANNJI010000833.1:0-1271 GCA_031405795.1 Gammaproteobacteria bacterium | reverse complement strand
CGTCATGCCTACCTCACCCTCGAGCATCTGTTGTACGCCCTCGCCCACGATCCGGACGGTGAGCGCATCCTCGCGGCGTCGTGCTAACGCAGAGTCTCAATCTTGATGTGATCGCCGAAGGTGTAGAGACAGAAGCGCAACGCGAGTTCCTGCGTGTGCGCGGTTGTCAGGTTATGCAGGGCAATCTGTTTAGCCGACCCGTCCCGGCGGCAGACATTCCACCTTTGCTCAAAATACGGAACAAGGGGGATTAGAGGCAGAAATCGCGACTCGACCTGACAGTCACTTCAAAAAAACCGGTCACTGTCAGATCAAGTTGCGCCTTTTATATTTTCTCAATAATATTTCAGTCAAATTGATCGATGTTCTGTGAATCCCGGCTTATTGCTTGCCGTGGTGTTGCTTCGCATGATCCACGCAGTTCTTTTTCGCATCGCCTGCTAAGTCATCGCATTTTTCCTTTGCAAGATCATAATTGGCATCGCTTTTTTCGTGAGCAGCGTCATGTTTCGCATCGCCTTTTTTCTTGTCTGCCGTTGAGTGCGCAGCGGCGGACTGTTTATTCGCTTTCTTGTCAGCCATGGTGGCCTTCATTCTGGTTTTGGCATCCGCCTTGGCGCGGGTCTCGACGACCTTTGCTTCCTTCACGCAGACATCCCGGTCATTGCCGGACTTCTCATCGCACTTTTGCTTGGCCACCGCGTAGGCGGCTTCTGCCTTGGCTGCATGCACATCGTAATGGTTCTTGGCGGAGTTTTTGCGGCGGGCATTGAGTTCGGCTTTGGCGATCTTTTCTTTACCCTTGGCCTCGGCCATACAGATGTCTTTCGCATTGTCAGCGTGTGATCCGCAATTAGCGGCGTCACTCTTGTGCTCAGCCTCGATCTGATTTTTGGCGGTTTGATATTCGCTTTTTGACATGTTCTGGGCCATGGCGCCAGCACTGAATGCCAGGCCAAGTGCAAGTGTGATCGAATTGGTTAGGAGTTTCATAAAGTTATTTCCTTGATTTGTTGAGTTAAAAGTATGATAGTGAATGTGTTTCAGGTTGTCCGGCGATGTATTACAGATGCTGAATAGTTTCGTTCAGGCGCGCCTGCCACTGGATGAGTTGCTTTTCCACTTCTTCTTGCGAGATTCCATACGCTTCCTGAATCTTACCGGCAAGGACGTCGCGGTTGCCTGCTACTACATCAAGCTGATCATCGGTCAATTTCCCCCAACGCACCTTGATGTTTCCCTTGAGCTGTTTCCAGTCGCTTTCAACACGA
>JANNJI010000832.1:0-2454 GCA_031405795.1 Gammaproteobacteria bacterium | reverse complement strand
CCTGCATAGATATTCTCACCGGCATTGTGGTGGCTTCGCGGACAAGGCTTCAACTTCTACGTGTTCGGTTTCACCCAAGGTGACCGGTTGTATAAGATTCGAATGGTTTTCATCTGTACCGGCGTTATTGAATATTTATGGAGTGCTTTGTTATGTGCTTGACTGTTCATTAAATAGAACCTTATTCGAAAACGGATCTGTAACCTCAAACACCCGGTTATCCCAAGGTGCGGTTGTAATTTCCGGTTTACAATATTGGTAACCTTTCGAGATTATTTCTTTATAAAGAATGTCGAGCTCATTTGTGTTCACAAACACTTTAGAGCCAGGAGTGCAATCACCAGAATGCTCGCTCAAATGAAACACTAAATTATCCCATGAAACCTGCATACAAATTGGAAATCCTGCTTCAAATCTGTGCTCCCAATCGAGATTCATGCCGAGAAACCCCAAATAGAAGTCTTTGGCTTTCCCCTCGTCAAATATTCGTATTATTGGTATAGCTTGGAATTCCATTTTATTTCCTTAAGTTATCTGACCAGGCGCCCCAGGCAAAGAAAAGTCCGATGACGCTGAAGTTATGCTTTTTGCAATAACCTGGCAAATTCAATGCCGGGCAACGGTTGGCTAATGAAATACCCTTGTGCTAAATCACAGTCATGACTACGCAGAAATTCATATTGCTCTGCCGATTCCACGCCTTCTGCAACTACTTCAAGCCCGAATTTTTTTGCCAGGGTTATACTGGCCTCCACAATCGCCGTATCACCTGCATTGTAAACGAGGTCGTGGATAAATGTCTGATCAATCTTGAGTACATTCAGTGGAAAGCGTTTGAGATATGCCAGTGAGGAGTAACCGGTGCCGAAATCATCGATGGCAGTGCGCACCCCCATGGCACGTAACGATTTCAGCACCTCGGCGGCATGCGTGGAATTCTGCATCACGACATTCTCTGTAATCTCCAGCTCCAGCTTTTGTGGTTGCATCCCCTCTTCATCCAAAGCCCGACGTATTTTGTCCAGTAAATCCTTATCATTAAATTGCGCAGCAGAGACGTTCACCGCGACGCATAACTCATTTTGTTGCGCTTCGCGCAGGGTGCGATGGAACTTGCAGGCTTGACGCAGCACCCATTCGCCGACGGTAACAATCAAACCAGTATTTTCCAGCAAAGGCACGAAATCTTTTGGTAATAACAACCCCCGTGTTGGATGCTGCCAGCGGATCAGGCCTTCAACACTTGTTATATTGCCATTACGTAAATTCATCTGCGGCTGATAATACAAGCGAAATTCATCATGCCCCAAGGCGTGCCGCAATTCCGCCTCCAGCGTTAAAAATTCGTGGCCACGGGCATTCATCTCGGGTGCATAAAAGCGGTATTGGCCCGTCCCAAAAGACTTGGCACGGTACATCGCCGTATCGGCGTGGCGTAACAGATCTTCCACCTGATCACCATCATGCGGGAACAAGGCGATGCCGGTACTAAACGTGGTATAAACTTCTTGCGAACCGACAATTAACGGCCGCTCAAATTCGGCGCAAATCTTCTGCAATACAATCAGCGTGTTTTCAACCTGTTTGAGTTCGTTGATGATGATAGTGAACTCATCCCCCCCGTGGCGGGCGATAGTATCATTTGGTCTTAAGCAGGCCTTCAGCCGTTGGGCAACCTGTTGTAACAAATTGTCTCCGGCTGCATGCCCCAAACTGTCATTGACCCGTTTAAAATTATCTATATCCAAAAACAACACGGCAACAAAACTGCCGGTTCGTCGCGCATGTTCCATAGTACATTTGAAACGGTCAGCGAGGAAAAATCGATTTGGCAGCCCGGTGAGTGTATCGTGCGTGGCTTGATATTGTAACTCTGACTCGTAATGTTTTCGTTCCGTGATATCCCGTGCAATAGTCGACAGATATTCGATGTCGCCATGTTTATTGTGGTGCGCCAACATGACCTGGGAAACCGGTAACTCTTTACCTCCAATCACCTGCAACACGGTTTCCCCGCTCCAGACGCCGTCCCGGCGCGCAGCAGGAATAGCATCGAGAATCAACTCCTGTGCGATCCGCTCCGGAAAAAGATCCTTGATGCATTGCCCCACGATGTTTTCCTGTGCGCCCAACCCAAGCATCCGGCGTCCCGCCCCGTTCAGGTAGCGCAGACAACCATCCGGATCAAGCGTAGCCACCAGATCAGGAGTGGCCTCCAATATTGCAACCAGTTGCATGCGTTCCTTCTCGGATAGTACACGTGCCGTGATATCCCGGCCCGTAGAAACAAAATGCGTGATACGTTCTTGCGCGTCCTTCAAAGGGGTAATTACTTTTTCCTCGTGGAACAACTCTCCGTTTTTGCGTTTGTTAACCAATATCCCTCTGAAAATCCCGCCACGGCTTATTGTTTCCCATAAATTCCGGTAATACTCCTTATCGTGCAGACCAGAG
>JANNJI010000831.1:0-17937 GCA_031405795.1 Gammaproteobacteria bacterium | reverse complement strand
TAGTGGTAAGATTAACTGCGGTTAAACTCATAAAACACCTCCGAATTGGAGAGCGAATCTACAACAGTTGCTGATTTAATAATAATGAATTATTATGAACATTATTTTCCCAAACAGAGAATGTATGGAAATCTCGGATATCAGGATATTTCAGATGGTGGCGGAAACCGGCAGTATCACGGCCGCGGCGGCCCGATTGCATCGGGTCCCTTCCAACATCACGACACGCATTCGTCAGCTGGAAGAAAAACTCGGTATCGCGCTTTTTTCGCGGGAAAACAACCGTCTCAGGCTTTCCGTGGATGGCAAGATGTTACTCACCTATTGCGCGCAGATACTTGCGTTAGTGGATCAAGCGCAGCAATCGCTGCGCGACCCAATACACAGCGGGCCTTTTCGGTTGGGTACACTGGAGAGCGTGGCCACTACAGATTTGCCGCGCTATCTGGCGGAGTATCATCGACAATTTCCTGATGTGCGGTTAGAGTTGAAAACCGGTCCCACCGCCGAGATGGAACGACTGGTGCTTGCCGGTGAACTGGATGCGGCCATCGTCGCCAAACCCAGCACCAATAAAGCTCTCAGTACCCTGCGTTTATTTGATGAAGAGCTTGTTCTCGTCACCGATAAGCATCATCTACCCGTGCGCACCCCCAACGATGTTGCGCACACCACCGTGCTGACATTCGGTGTCGGTTGTACTTATCGGAAAATATTAGAAGAGTGGTTTGCCAAAGCAGCAGTATTTCCAGAGAGGATTATCGAGTTTTCCTCGTATTACACTATCCTCAGCTGCGCCGTTGTCGGCATGGGCGTCGCTATCATGCCCAGAAAAGTATTCGACAGCTTCCCGAACCGCGCCGAACTCAAGGCGCATCAACTACCATTATCGATCCGCACATCGCCGATCGCCCTAATCTGGAAAAAGGCAGGACGCAGCCTGAAGGTCAATACGTTTCTTGCTATTCTGAATTCGAAACCCTTCAAAAAAACTAAATAACTGTTCCGAAATTCACAGGATTCAGCGCAGTGCAAATCCCCCCTCGCCCCTTAGTGATCCCCTCATTTGTACCCGCAAAGCGTATTTTTTCTAAGGTTCAGTACCCCGTTGATTTTCTGAAGGAACAAGATCATGCTTGCGTTTTAATTATCGGCGGCAGAGACGATGACGAAACGCACCATGGGCCGTATCAACGATGTCCGTGCCTACCTGGATGAGGTGTTTGACGGTGGACTGCATGTGAAACGCGTGGCCTCGCTGGCGAACGGCACACTGGGTGTGTTGAACAGTGCATCACTGGCCGTGCATACGATCGGCCTGGGCTTGGCGCATGCGCGAGGACTGGCCACGAAACACGCCATCAAACAAGTGGATCGACTGATCGGTAATGCGGGTGTGGATGTCTGGGCCTGTTTTGCCTACTGGGTACCGTACCTGATCGCGGATCGTTCCTCGATCAGGGTCGCCCTGGATTGGACGGATTTTGATGACGATGGTCATGCGATGATCGCGTTGAATCTCCTCACTGACCATGGACGCGCCACGCCCTTGATGTGGAAAACAGTAAAAAAATCGGCATTGAAAGATCACCATAATGACTACGAAGATGAAGTGCTGAGTCGATTGCAGGAGGTGTTACCCGTGGGTGTGAAGGTCACGGTGATTGCTGATCGGGGTTTTGGTGATACCAAACTCTTTGAGTTTTTAAGCAACGAACTCCACTTTGATTATCTGATCCGGTTGAGAAAAAATATCTGGATCACCGCCTGTGATGGCCAGCGGCGCAAAACCGCCGACTGGGTCTCGTCCAACGGTCGCGCGAAAACGTTGCGCAACGCGCAGATCACGGCCAAGGGGTTAGTGGTGCCCACCGTGGTGTGCGTGAAGGCCAAAGCGATGAAAGAAGCGTGGTGTTTGGCCTCCAGTGCCGCCGATGCGACAGCGGCTGAACTTATCCAGTACTACGGAAAACGTTGGGGCATCGAAACCTATTTCCGCGACATCAAAGATCCGCGCTTCGGCATGGGGATGACCGCCACGCGTACCCAAAGCACCGCACGGCGAGATCGGTTGTTTCTACTTTCTGCCTTCGCCATTGTGCTGTTGACGCTATTGGGCGCGGCAGGTGAGCACGTGGGTTACGACCGACTATTAAAAGCGAATACCGTGAAACAGCGGACGCATTCGCTGTTCCGCCAAGGCTGGATGATATACGAACTACTGCCGACTATGCCCAAAAAATGGCTTGTGCTCATCATGCAGAAATATTCCGCGATGCTGCGCGAACAGCGTACGTGGCGTGCCATGCTGGGCCTTGTTTAAGGATAGAATGTGGGGATGGCTAAGATAGGGAACCCACATCGTTTTGTGGTAAGCCTGCGGTTCTTGCACGTCAAAGAGCCTGGCTTCTATGACATTATTTTTGTAACTAACTTCTATGCCGTATTTTAAGTTTAATTTTTTGTTATAAACGCGTTAAGAAACAAATGTATTTTTTTAAATCAAATTTATCGACGTGGGTATGCATCTCTTCAAAAACATTAAATACCGTAGGATAGATTTCCAATGGTCCGGTATAGGTTGCGGGTTGATAATTTGTCGTGGAACATCCACTGAGCGCGATAATTAATACCAGACTAAATCTATATGACACAGTTAATCCTCTATTCCCTGTCCCTAATGTGCACCTGTCGAAATGAAACGACAACCTCTTAATCACTGCCTCTTTTCATACCGCGAGCCACTCCATTGATAACGATCTTGCGTTTTTTCAATTTTTACTTCGCCATCCTGCCTTGCATCTTGTTCTTTTTCCTCTGCAAACGACGTGGTTTTCTTTTTTGTTTTAAGAACCAGATCGTAAAAATCATTCGTCTTTTTCTTATCCATAACAACCACAGTATTAGTTTCTATTTCTTCGCCATTCGACACATTTTCAGCGTTCGCTTTGTCGACATGCCAGCTACCGACATCCATTTGTAATATTTTTTCTATTTTATCTTCATTTACCCGAAACAAATAAAGCTCTGTACCAGAACTGCTGTAGCCAGTTGATGAATACGACGTGTGATACCGCAAACCAAAAGCAGCTTCATTTTCCTTAATCTTATAGTTAGCAAAATCAAAACTAATCATATCGCCACAGAACATGCAGCCTCTTACTGTCCCGGAAAATATTTCTTTGCCAATTGCTAATATTTTTGGTCCTTTTTTTTCTTTGTTTTCAATCAGAACCATTTCAATATTTATCGGATCATTATCTTTTGTCGCAAAAGCCCTCATAACTAAAGCTGAGTTTTTGCGCTGAGTCCAAAGTTTAATGGTAATTAACTCCTCCTCAAAAAGATCCTCAGCCTGGGACTCAGTTATTGTTGGAAAGGCCACTTTTACCAAGCTTAGCGCTGTATAACTTGCCCCCCCCAGCAAAAATTCATCATTTGCCAATGTTTTATTTTCGGCACTACCACAAATATTTAAACTCACAAACACACCGTATGCGATTAACAGAAGCATGGTTTTGAAATTGCGATTTATAAATATAATTTCTGAATATTTATTCATAACTTTTCATTCGAGCCTCGTTTATAAAAAGTCTGGTTTTATTAACCTTGAATTCAATAGCGCCACGTCTCGTATTGTCACTTTAGCCATGAATAATTAGGTTACAGTATATGCGCCCTGCGGCTACGCCTTAATAATACGCTAATTTGTAAAATGCAAACTGCGTTTTTCACGAAAAGTGTATACTGACTCGCCGAGTCTGAACATGTTACCTGCGAATTTAACACTCCCTTAAAACACAACCCGCAGATAATGATCCACCAGCAGCGCCGTGAACATCAGCATTAAATAAACAATCGAATAGCCGAAGGTCTTCATCGCTAAATTACCGGTATGTATCCACTGCATGCGAATTGCGTAGTAAAGAAAGATGCCATCCAGGATCAGAGCTGAGATCAGATAGATCAGGCCACTCATACCGGTGAGGTAAGGCAGGATGGTGATGATGGTTAAAATAATGGTGTAGAGCAGCACATGCAGACGGGTAAATCCCAGACCATGGGTTACGGGCAACATCGGGATATCCGCCTTGGCATACTCATCGCGCCGATGTATTGCCAACGCCCAGAAGTGCGGTGGGGTCCAGGCAAAGATGATCAGAAACAACAACAAACTGTTTGGATCAATATAGCCGGTCACTGCTGTCCAACCCAATACGGGTGGCGCGGCCCCGGCGGCACCACCAATCACAATATTTTGCGGTGTGGCGCGTTTCAGAAACACGGTATAGATCACGGCATAACCGATTAACGACATAAAAGTCAGCAGCGCAGTGAGCATGTTGACCATGACAATTAAAATGATCATCGCGATAACACCGATGATGCCGGCAAAGATAATCGCCTGGCGATTGGTTAAATGCCCGGTCGGCAATGGTCGCTTGCTGGTCCGGCCCATAACCGAATCCACTTGTTGATCGACAATTTGGTTGATTGCCGCCGCTGAGGCCGCCGCCAAGCCAATCCCCAGTGTACCGAAGATCAACGGTTGCCACGGCACCATGCCGGGGGTGGACAGGAACATGCCAACAATCGCGGTGAACACAATCAAGGCCACCACGCGGGGTTTGCACAATTCGTAATAATCATGCCAATAATGCAGTGTCATTTTCCGAGTATCGGTGCTATGGGTCGGCTCTTGCATGGTTGTCATCGTTGTTGTGTCTTGCGAGTTTAGCAGTATATTGCCGTCATGATCGTATTAATCCGTTAAACCCGTATTAATCACCTGTTTATTTATAACACCTTTAATAAATGCTCCAGATCCTTAATCATACCTTTACCGATAAAATCCGCTTTATAACTCATCATGACCCTGCCCATGGGATCAATGACATAAGCGCGCTGTGCGCCGCTAACGGATTGCGCAGGATCAAGCGTAAAATTGTTGATTAATTTGTTCAGTTCGGCTGCATCGCCCGTCACTACTCGCAGCTTGTCATGCTCGCGTAGCAGCGTCGTTAATGATTCACTCGGTGCTTTGTCGGTGAGCAGATACACATAATGCACTCGTTGGGCATTACCGCTTTGTGCCAAACGGCTCTGGCGGATTTTGTATAAGACATCTTTGCAGATGTCATTACAGTCGCTACCACCGACATACACCACGCTCCATTTGCCCTGCACGTCTTTTAGCTGAAACGCCGCACCGTCGAGGCCATGCAAATTAAACTCGCCAAGTTGGCGTACCGGCGTGATCAACTCGCCGTGATTTTTGGTCTTGCCTGGCCGCCAACTGTCACTCTTCGACAATATAATTGCAATCAACAACGGCAAAAAAAACACTGCCATCAATACTACAAACGTTATGCGGCTTTTTCGCTGCTGTTTTTTTTCCTGAACATTCATTTTTCACCTTCGCCGTGCTTCGCACGTTTTTTGAGATTTACACCCACATAAATAATAATTAATAACCCGGCAAAACTAAACCATTGTACGGCATAACTGGTGCTTTTCTCCGGCGTGGAATTGATAAAATGCCATTCGCGGATAAAGCCATACTCAGTTTCAGGGGTTTGTAAGAGAATAATCGGTAACATATCTAATTGTGTTTCGCGCTGAAACTCTACCTCATCCACCCAGCGCAACACCGCAGGCCAACCGGAATTACCGCGATTTTGCCCACTCATATTCACCACGTCGCGATGCGGAATATCCATAAAGCCCTGCACCGTCACCACGGCTGAGGGCGTTGTCACCGTCGGTAAGACCGCCCGTGACACGCCCATTGGCACCCAACCACGATTTATCAGCACATGTTTCTGTGTATTCTCAATACGTAGTGGTGTCACCACTTGATAACCTGCCTGACCGTGATGAATTTTATTGTCGATAAACACCTGATACTGTGTGTCAAATACTCCACGTACAATCACCGGCCGGTATTGCATTGTCTCAGCGTACTGCAGGGTAGCATCCAGGTGAATGGGCGCAGACTGTTGTCGTTCCAACTGTTTGGTCAATATCTGGCGTTTTTCTTCGGCACGTTGTAATTGCCAAAACCCCAAGCCGATAAAGATCGGCAGCAAGGCCAACATAACAAGGGTCGGAACTTTGCCTGGGCTAAATTGATAATAAGCAATGCGCACTGGGTTGTCTTTTCTCAGAAAGAGGTCTTATACTCGGATTGATAGTAGCCCGCCGTGGAGGCAAGATGAAATATGTCATTCTCGGTATCTTATTACTGATCATCATCAGTCTGATGACCGCCATGTATACCATGCTCAAAGACCGCGGCAAATCCACCCGCACGGTCAAGGCGCTGACCGTTCGTGTCAGCCTGTCGTTACTGTTACTGTTGCTTGCCGTATTTGTGTATAAGCCCAGTTTGCTGAAGTCCAACCGGCTGATTATTTATGATCAACCTGCAACGAAAAAGGCGCCGGAATAACGGCGCCTTTTCCTTAAAGCTACGATCTGCTAACTGTTATCTGAATTTCAGGTTTCCGGTATGACATAGACCAGTACATACAAGCAGATCCAGACCACGTCCACAAAGTGCCAGTACCAGGCCGCCGCCTCAAAACCGAAGTGATGTTCTGGTTTGAAGTGTCCTTTGATGCAACGGAACATGATGACGGTCAGGATGATCGTACCTATCGTCACATGCAAACCGTGAAAGCCGGTCAACATAAAAAAGGCAGTCGCGTAACCGCCACCCTTGAGGGTCAGATCCAGTTCTTGATAGGCATGCGCGTATTCCACCGCCTGTAACACAACGAATGAAGCACCTAATAGCACAGTAACCAACATCCAGAGATTGAGCTTGACTCGGCTATTGGTTTTGATTGCCCAATGAGCGAAGGTCACGGTAAAACTCGACGAGATCAAGATAATGGTATTGATCGTCGGGATCGGCCAGGCGTGAATAAAGTCTTTCGCATTGATATACGTCGTTTGCGCGGCATCCATCGCGGCCTGTGGTGTAACCAGCATCGGCCATGCGGTGGAAAACTTATTCCATAACTGATTGTGCGTCTCTACATCAACGCCAGCTAACCAGGGCATCGAGAACTGCCAGATATAAAACAAGGCACCGAAGAACGCAGCGAAGAACATGACTTCGGAGAAGATAAACCACATCATGCCCATGCGGAATGACACATCGACCTGATCGTTGTATTTGCCTGCCTCGCTTTCACGTATCACCGTGCCGAACCAACCGAACAACATATAAATGATGACGGCGAAACCCAGTATCATCGGTGCGGCCTGCGCCCAACCGGCATGTTCTCCTCGCGTCAGGAAATAACCAAAACCACCCAAGGCCAGGAATAATCCCAATGAACCGACCAACGGCCAATGGCTGGGGTCAGGAAGATAATAACTACCTTTTGCGTGTGCCATGTTTACTCCTCATTTAATATGGTAGCCAGAATGTAAAATACTCACCGTTATCTAAATCAATTTACCGCTAATTCATTTGTCGGGGTCTGACGCGGCGTTATAGTGTCAGTGCCCACGGTTATCTTGTCTGCGTAAAACGTATATGCCAGCGTTAATACCGTAATGTTGCGCGGTAAGTTTCTATCAACGACAAACCGCAGCGGCATACTTTTCTCTTCATGCGCCTTGAGTGTTTGCTGGGTAAAACAAAAACACTCAATCTTGTTAAAATATTTCACTGCCTGCCCGGGAGCAATGCTGGGTACGGCATGGGCAATAACCGATTTGTCTGTCAAGTTCTTCGCCAGGTAGCTGACTTCCTTTACCTCGCCCGGATGTACCTTAATTTCTTTAACAACCGGACGAAACTCCCAGGGCAGCTCGGTATTTTCATTGGCGATAAACTGTATCGTCACCAGGCGGTCCATATCCACACCCTGCGCCAATACCTTTTTTACATTCTCACCCGGTACATAAACACCTTTTTCAATATCAAAAAAACGTCCATTGATCCCAAATGCGTCGCAAAAAACCTGATAAAGCGGCACCAATGCAAAACCAAAACCAAACATCAATAGGCCAATCAGGGTAAGCCGTCCCACGTAGCGACGATTGTTTTTTCCCGCCTGTTGCATTACCGCACCTATTTCCAATTTATTGCAAACACCAAGAGATAAAACGTCAGCGCCAGTAAACCAATCACCACCGCCACCCACCGATTGGCCTTGGCAATTTTTGGCTTTTGGTTAATCTGTTCGCGCATTTTGTTTCAATATCAGGCTCACCTGGAAAGCAGATGAGCCCAATTCAATTACTTCACTTGTGGTGCCACTGCAAAGGTATGGTATGGCGCCGGTGAGGCAACCGTCCATTCCAGGCCCTCTGCACCTTCCCACACCTGCGCTGTTGCCTTCGTACCACCACGAATGGTGGATATCACGATATACAACAGCAATAGTTGTGAGGCACCAAACACGAATCCACCAATGGATGAAATCATATTCCAATCCGCGAACATCGGCGAATAGTCAGGAATACGTCGTGGCATGCCTTCCAGGCCCAGGAAATGTTGCGGGAAGAACAACACGTTGGAAGAGATCGCCGATAACCAGAAGTGCCACTTGGCCAGTGTTTCGTTGTACATGTGGCCCGTCCATTTTGGCAGCCAGTAATACACACCGGCAATAATGCCAAACACGGCGCCGGTTAATAACACGTAATGGAAATGCGCCACAACGAAATAGGTGTCGTGATACTGGAAGTCAGCCGGTGCGATACCCAGCATCAATCCAGTCAAGCCACCAATCGTAAATAAGAAAACAAACGCAATTGCCCACAGCATCGGCGTTTCAAAAGTCATCGAACCGCGCCACATCGTTGCCGCCCAGTTGAACACCTTCACCGCGGTAGGCACGGCGATCATTACGGTGGCGTACATAAAATACAACTCACCCGCTGTCGGCATTCCCACGGTAAACATGTGGTGCGCCCAAACGATGAAGGACAGGAAAGCAATGGCGGCCGTTGCGTACACCATCGAGGCATAACCAAACAACTTCTTGCGTGCAAAGGTCGGGATGATTTGCGAAACCACGCCGAATGCAGGCAAAATCATAATATACACTTCAGGATGTCCGAAGAACCAGAATATATGTTGGAATAACACCGGATCGCCACCACCACTGGCCTTGAAGAACGATGTTCCGAAATACACATCGGTCAACATCATGGTGACAGCGCCAGCTAAGACGGGCATCACCGCAATCAGCAAGAATGCAGTAATCAACCAGGTCCAGACGAAGAGCGGCATTTTCATCAAGGTCATGCCGGGGGCGCGCATATTCAAGATGGTGGCGATAATATTAATCGCGCCCATGATTGACGAGAAGCCCAACAAGTGAATGGCGAAGATGAAAAATGCCAAGGTTTCTTTTGGCGCATAGTCAGTGGAGAGCGGCGCATAGAATGTCCAGCCATACGATGGAGAACTGATCAACAGCAGGATCGCAGCAAATGGCAGAATCCAGAAGCTCCAGTTGTTCATGCGCGGCAAGGCCATATCCGGTGCACCAACCATGAGTGGTATTTGCCAGTTGGCCAGCCCAACAAAGGCGGGCATCACTGCGCCGAATACCATGATAAGGCCGTGCATGGTGGTCATGGTATTAAAGAACAAGGGATCAACCAGCTGCAGGCCGGGTTGAAACAACTCAGCGCGGATCACCATCGCGAACGAGCCGCCCAGCAGAAACATGGTGAATGCAAACCACAAGTACAGTGTACCAATGTCTTTGTGATTTGTGGTAAACAACCAGCGTTTGATGCCGGTGGGATGATTGTGGTCACTCATTATCTAAATCCTCCGAGTTAATTTTTTGCCTAGCGTGCCGCTTTGACTTGGGCAGGTTGTACGACGTCACCAGTGTTATTACCGAACGCATTACGTTCATAGGTAATGATGGCGGCCAAATCCAAATTATTTAACTGCGCACCGTAGGCAGCCATCACTGGATTCTTCTTGCTACCGTGAATGACCATGGCCAAATGATCAGCCAGTTTACCTGTCACAATCTTGCTGCCCTTCATGTTTGGAAAAATGGGCGCAGCGGCAATACCTTCAACACCGTGACAGCCACTACAGTTTGTGGCATACAGTGGTTGACCTTTTGCCATTAATTCTTCTTTGCTGAAGGTCTTGTCATCTGCACCAGCACCGGCGGCAATGACTTGTTTCTTGGCGGTCACCCATTCCTTATATTTTGCCTCAGACACGACATGAACAACAATTGGCATAAAACCATGATCTTTACCGCAGAGTTCCGCACATTGGCCACGGTAGACACCTTCGGTATCCGCACGAAACCACATCTGGCGGATATACCCGGGAATCGCATCGCGCTTCATCCCCAAGGCCGGCACCCACCAGGAATGGATAACATCATTCGATGCAATCAACATACGTACCTTTTTACCGATAGGCACATACATAGGTTCATCCACATCTAACAAATAATTTTCCACCGTACGTGGGTCAATGCCAGATTTCAGTTCGCGTGCCTTATTGCTGGCCTCCGCCAGATTGCTGAAAAACTTCAAACCTGACTCATCCATGTATTCATATTGCCACTTCCATTGATAACCGGTCACCTTGATGTTGACCTCCGAATCCTTCATATTGTCCATTTTTAAAATAATTTTGGTGGCAGGGACCGCCAGTGCAACAAGAATAACTAAGGGGATAATTGTCCAGATAACCTCAACCGTGGTGCTTTCATGAAAATGCGCGGCTTTAGCGCCTTTGGACTTACGATGAACGATGATGGAATAAATCATCACCGCAAACACAATAACACCCACCACCGTCACGATCCAAAACACCAGCATATGGATGCTAAACACTTCGCGGCTGATCTCAGTGACACCCTGCGGCATATTCAAATCATAGCTTGCCAGCGCAATGGCAGGTCCCAGCAGCAAGATTGCTGCCAGCCAGCTGCTGAGCATTTTCATTGTTTTAATTACTGACATACTCACCTCATAAGTTGAAAATTTTAAGAAATCGGATATGGTGTCTATTTGAATTCTGTCTGCTTTGCCACAATAACCGCAGAGTTTTGTGTCCTTTGTTGACTTAATTCTCGGGTGCAGCACAGGCTTTGCTCGCACACTCGCGCGGGCAGGATGCTATAGCATGGCCGTCGATATCGCAATAAAAAGAAAAGGATATGTATATAATTTTGTGATATAGAAGCACTCACTAATATACTTATTTACTCTTCGCATTATCACCACATTTTTTCGCAAGGGCAAAACATACAAAATTTATGTGTGTTTGCCAAGTCTTTGTTTAAAATAAATAAACACAGCATTTTGCTCAGTTACTCCGGGTGTGTAAATAGTGTATCCAAGGTCAGCCAAGCGTCGCTGTAGTCCGCCTGCGGGCTATAAGAAACGAGACCCAATAGCGGTGCATCCAGGTGTCTTTGCAGCGTGGCAAGATGGTCGTCGATAAATAAAAATTCCGGGGCAATCTGATTGGCGATCCACCCCTGTAAATGACAACCCGTCGCACGGATATTTTGTGCGGTGAGGATCGAATGGTTCAAACACCCCACACGCAAACCCACTACTAATATTACCGGTAAGCGTAGTTTCAGCACCAAATCAGCCAGCGTGGCGTGATCATTCAAGGGTACCTGCCAGCCACCAATACCTTCGACCAGCACCACCTCGGCATGCGCCCGCGCAACAGCAACACTGTGTGCGACCACGTCTACATCAATCACCTGTTGCTGCTGCGCGGCGGCAATGTGCGGCGCAACGGCTAATTCAAAACAATAAGGATTCACTTGTGCATAGGATAATGCGACATTGCCGGCTTGTTGTAATTGCAGTGCATCATCATTGCGCCATTGTCCGTCGATCCTGCGTGCGCCGCTGGCAATGGGTTTGAGCGCCGCCACACGCAAGCCGTGTGCAATTAACTGACGCGCCAATAAAACTGTCACCACAGTTTTACCCACGCCGGTATCAGTACCCGTGATAAACACACTGCGTGCGGTGAGTTTCTCCATAATTAACGCCGCAGTTCACGTTGCAGTGACGCAACAGGAATACTCACGGTATTCGTATCTGATCGAACCGCCTGCGCTTGCGCTACCCAAGCGTGACCATATACCACTTCATAACTGACAGGAAGTACACCGTCCTGCCGATAGACTTCGTAAGCCTGCTGCAACTGGTGTAAACGACGACGACCGGTTAAACCGCGATTACGGTGTTGCGTGACATTGTGTGCGCCCAAGTGTTTAAGATCGCGCATCAAGGTCATGAGATCCTGATACGTCACGGTCAGGCGTTCCACATCCATTACCGGCTCGGCAAATTGCGCGTGCAATAACGCATCGCCGATATCATGCATATCAAAAAAACCGTTAACATGGCTGTAGCCATCCACCAGCCGCCAACTCTCGCGCAATTCACGCAAGGTATCAGGGCCGAAGGTGGTAAACAATAACATCCCGCCGGGCGCCAGCACGCGCTTGAATTCCGCAAAGACCCGTGGCAAATCGTTACACCACTGCACCGTCAAATTGGAAAAAATCATGTCGACACTGGCATCGGCCAGCGGCAAGGATTCCGCATCACCGACGATAAAACCGCAGCGTCGGCGCAAGCGTGACCAATAGGGCATACGCTGACGTGCTAACTTGAGCATGTTGTGCGCCATATCCAAGGCAACCAGTTTGGCTTTTGGAAAATACCGATGCAGCTTGAGCGTGCAATACCCGGTGCCCGCGCCAACGTCCAATATCTGTTTTGGCGTATAACGAATAGACTCCAATCGTTCAAGCAAGCGTTGACCGATCTCACGTTGCAAGACCGCCACCTGATCATAGGTTGGTGCGGCCTTCTCAAACGCCAGCCGGGCCTGGTGTTTATCGACGATTAAAATTTCACTCATGGAAAAACTCTTGCAGCTGCTCTACACACCGGTGGGTGTGGGTCATAAAGGGAAGATGACCGGCGCCGTGTACAATCACCGCGCGGGCATTCGGCATTTGTTCAGCCAAGGTACGTGCCGCTGGTGTTGAAATTAAGCTGTCGCGATCACCATTGATAATCAGCGTGGGACAGGTGATGTATGGCAACCCTGCCAGCAAATCCGTTGTCTGCAATAATTGCAGACCTTGTTGCAATACGGTGGCAGTGGGTTTCGGTTCAGCGGCCAACAATCTCTTCACCGCGCGCAATTGATCGCGCGACTGCGGTACATTCTTATATTGCAAGGTTAGAAAACGCGACAGTGTTTGCGCGTAATCACCGGCTAAATCACCGGCAAACTGATTCAAGACATCCTGGCCAATGCCATGCAGCCAATGCGCACGCGACTGGAAACACGGCGTGGCGGTAAATAACACCAGACGACGCACGCACTGTGGATAACGATACGCGATATTCAGCGCCACCAGACTGCCCATCGACCAGCCACACAAATCTACAGGACTGGTCAAGGCTAATTGCCGCACGATGTGATCCGTGTAGACATCGATCTGCTCGCCATTGAGTAGTGGTGCGCTTTGCCCGTAGCCCGGCAGCGCCAACAACCAGGAGCTATGCTGCGCGGCCACGGCGTGCGCCAGGGGCCGGAAGAAACTACGTGACATACCCCAACCGTGCAAAAACAACAACGGCGGCCCGCTACCGATACGTTCTATCGACAACCCCGGCTGACGATCCACAGATTCAATGTTTGGCAGTGTCATAGACGAAGTTCTGACATACTGTGCCGAGCCGATCAATCAAGCGTTCTATTTGTGTTGGGGTATGTAATGCGCACAAGGTAATACGCAGACGCGCCGTACCTTCAGGTACCGTTGGCGAGCGAATGGCGCTGATTAAAATTCCCTGTTGTTTTAAGCGTGTGCTGGCCGCTACCGTATTTTTCACGTCGCCCAACAATAACGGTTGTATCGCAGTGGTTGAAGCCATCAGTGGTAAATTTATTTGCGCGGCCAACCGCCGAAACAAAGTAATGTTCGTCTGTAATTGTTCCCGCCGCCATCCTTCCTGCTGAACTAACTGCACACTGGTGCGAGTGGCCTCTGCCACGGCAGGCGGTAATGCTGTGGTATAAATATAACTGCGCGCACGTTGAATCAATGTTTCAATCAAATCATCATCACCGGCAACAAACGCACCAAAGGTACCAAACGCCTTACCCAAGGTGCCCACCAGGATCGGCACCGCATGGTGATCGAGTGAATGCATTTCTAAAATACCACCGCCCTTGTCACCGAGCACACCCAAGCCGTGCGCGTCATCGATCAACAACCAGGTTTGCTGTGCGCGACATAACTCCGTCAAGGCTTGCACCGGCGCCAGATCGCCGTCCATGCTGAACACCCCGTCACTGGCCACCAAACACGTTGCCGCTTTGCTGTTGATCAGCTTGTCACGCAACGTTAACACATCGGCGTGCGCATAACGCTGCAAGCGTGCCTGAGATAACACACCCCCATCCAGCAGTGAAGCATGATTGAGCCGATCCTCAAACACCTGATCGCCACGCGCCAGCAACGCACTGATGACACCGAGATTGGCCATGTAACCGGTAGAAAACAATAACGCACGCGGCCGCCGCACAAAGGCGGCCAATTCCTCTTCCAAGGCGTGATGCGCGTGCGAGTGACCATTGATCAAATGCGACGCGCCGCTGCCCACACCATATTTTTGCACCCCAGACACCATGGCCTCGCGCAAACGCGGATCATTGGCCAGACCCAGATAATCATTACTGCAAAAATTAAGATAAGGCTTGCCGTTGATGGTTAACTCAATTCCCTGCGGACTATCGACCACCACGCGTTGCCGATAACGTTGTTGTTGCTTGAGTTCAGCCAGGTAGGCGGGCAAGTCGGCGGCGCGCATAACAATTGCTTACAACGCCTGTATCCCGAGCTTGTGAAACAAGGCTTGATCTTTCGCCGTACTCGGGTTGGGTGTGGTCAACAGTTTCTCGCCATAAAAAATGGAATTGGCCCCGGCCAAGAAACACAACGCCTGCAATTCTTCGCTCATGGATTCACGACCGGCTGATAAGCGTACATATGACGTCGGCATGAGCATGCGCGCCACCGCCACGGTGCGCACAAATTCAATACCATCAAAATCCGCTGCCTTTTCCAGCGGCGTGCCTTGCACCCGCACCAGCATATTGATCGGCACACTCTCGGGATGCGGATCCTGGTTCGCCAGTTCTTGCAGCAAGCCAATGCGGTCATCACGCGATTCACCCATCCCCAGGATGCCGCCACAACACACATGCATACCCGCGGCACGCACATGTTTGAGTGTATCGAGACGATCCTGATAGGTGCGCGTGGTAATGATGTTGGCATAAAACTCGGGCGAGGTATCCAGATTGTGATTGTAATAATCCAGGCCCGCGTCTTTTAAGCGTTGCGCTTGGGGTTGCGTCAACATGCCCAGCGTCACACAGGTTTCCAAGCCCAAGGCCTTTACCTCTTTGATCATGGGGATAACCTGATCCAGATCTTTGTCTTTGGGATTGCGCCACGCCGCACCCATGCAAAAACGCGAGGAACCATTTTGTTTGGCCAGGCGTGCTGCGCTGATCACTTGATCCAAACCCAGCAGCGACTCATTCTCAACCGCCGTATCAAAGCGCACGCTCTGCGGACAATAGGCGCAATCCTCCGGGCAACGGCCGGTCTTGATGCTCAGCAAGGTACTGACCTGCACACGATTGGGATTAAAGTGCTGGCGATGGATTTGTTGCGCGTGAAATAAGAGATCGGCAAACGGTAATGCCAATAGCCCGGCGATTTCCTCCTGTTGCCAGTCGCAACGCCGTGGGATTTTTTGTGTTGCTTCCGCCATTTTCATTGTGTGTCCTCGTCCAATGTTACTGCCTGCCAACTTTCCTGTGATATCCGAATTAAATCCCAAACACTCCAGGGCAGCAGGATAATCGCCACCACTGCCCAGGTAATTAACCATGTAGTGATCCCGCTACTGAAAAACGTTGCAATCACCACCACGAAACCCAACACACCGTAAAACCGGTAGGCTGCCTGTTGGGTGTAATACCCCACGCGCGGATTCGGATGATGCCGGTTTACCGCGTACACCACGATGGAGGCCGCGAACCACAACATGCCCAGCGGCAATGGCAAGAGCACCGCCAAGACGTTACCGTAATTAAATAACCGCGCCGCCGAACGTGCGGCCGCCGCGCTGATCACCCGGGGAGTTGTCACTGGCTTTGCGTCTGTCATGTGGGTAGGATTAGGCAATGTTATCGCTATATATATGGGCGGCTAAGCATAGCCGTTAACTGAGAGGGAATTCAATGGTTAACCAATGGATAATAACTGCACTTAATCGGCTCTCACCACGGATTTGCACGCTCTGCGATCAAGCCCAAACCGGCGATTCGCCACTGTGCCCGCGTTGTTTGGCAAGTCTGCAACCGATTCGTCACCCCTGCCCCCAGTGCGGCAACCCACTTCCTGTAAACACGCTACCCGGACTCCACTGCGGCACCTGCATCACCACGCCGCCGTATTTTGATCGTGTCATTGCCCCATTTCATTACCAGCCACCACTGTCGAACCTGATCACCACCTATAAATTTAATCAGCGGTTGGTGCATGCACGCCTGTTTGCTGATTTACTCCATACCACGATCCGTCGCGACCACCGCGTTTTGCCCGAGGTCATCGTACCGGTTCCCTTACACCCCACGCGACAACGTGAACGTGGTTTCAATCAGTCCTTGGAGATCGCCCGGCTCCTCGGCAAACAATTCCAGCTCACTGTCGACAGCCACTGCATCCAACGCATTCGCGCCACCCAACCCCAATCCGACCTTGACGCACACGACCGCAGCCACAACGTGCGCGGCGCCTTCGCGATAAAAAATGAATTACCGTATCAAAACATCGACCTGGTCGATGATGTGTTAACTACCGGCAACACCGTTAATGAAATTGCGCGCCTGCTAAAGAAGGGCTCAAACATAAAAACCGTGGAAGTGTGGTGTATTGCGCATGCGGGGGGATGAGGCATGGCTTCTTTCCGGCAGGCGTGATTCCTGGCGATGGGTCGGTTCCGCATGGGTGGCATATTTTGCATTAATAAAAACGAAGCTTTCGCATAGTCATTTTTATTTTAAGCTGATATTGTAGGGCCGCATGTGTCTGAGTGTTGCCCGACAAGGGGCATATAACCATTTTTGAGTAACCTTAAGGAGCATCTATGAAACCATTTATGCACGCCATCGTAAGCCTCTTCCTGATCTGGCCGGCATTTAGCCAAGCCGAACAACCAGAACTGGGGAAATACCCCCAGGTTTTCGTTTCCGGTAGCTACACCGTTACCATGCTCAGACTCGGCAAGGATGACAGCACGGTTCTGATCAAGGTGCTTGGCATTGATAATGCCCATGATGGCCAAATCTACAAACACACCAAAATTTGCGAAAACACGACCTGTACTACATTCAAGTTCGAAACAAAAGAAATGCCAGGCAAAGCACATTGGTGGACACTGCAATCCACCCGTCCCTGGGGTGACTACGACAACATGAGTTTTTACCCCCCAGGAATCGATAAAAAAATGGGTATCAGTCCCACCAAAGCTCCCGATAATTTCGATCCGGAAAAATTTTACCAGGAATACCTGGGCCAAAAAGCGCTAAGGAAGTAGGATTAAAGGGACTAACAAAAATCGTGAATTACATTATTGGATATTACAAATCAAGTACGACCTCATTCCCATAACGGTGATTTAGCACCTAATATGGCTGAGCAGAAATACTGGATTGAATACCATTACGTGACCAAAATAACTTGGCCACTACAACCGGCCATGTGGTGGATCGCGTGGTGTTCAAAACCGAGCGCGGTCACGGCCCGGCCTTTTTCGTCACCATGATCGTGGCGGAAATGGTGCTAGGCATTCTCG
>JANNJI010000830.1:0-1102 GCA_031405795.1 Gammaproteobacteria bacterium | reverse complement strand
GAATCTCTGGGCCGACAATGTTGAAACCTTCATAATCAGAAAGCCCACTTGCAGTGGCTGCAAGGGCGAAGGCTTGCCCGATGTCACGCCCGTCGGTGATCGGTAAACTGGTGCGCCCACCGGACACCCACGGAACAAGATGCGTTTTGAGACGTGGCGCTAATATTGGTAACAAGCCGAGTGAATAACGATGACCTGCAAAAATGCCCACGCGAAGATTCACGACATGGAAATTCGCGCTTGCGGCGTCGCGTAACACATTTTCTATGCGGACAACATTACACAGATGCGGCCACAGCGAGCGCATAATGCCCTTGCTCTGTGGATCGCTGGAACGTTCGGGAGACGCCGCGCTGGTCGTGCTGGTGTTGACGAAGCGACTCACGCCAGCCGCACGGGCGTTCTCGATCAACGCCAGCGTGGGTTCCAAAAACAGCGCACGCGATGATGCTGCATGCCCCCACAACGAACTCCAGGCAGCGGCGTGACATACCACATCAACACCCTTAACCACCGCCTCGCTGTAGCGCGTATCACGCAAATCGCCTTCGCGTACTTGTCCGTGAAACCCCGGTGGTAATTTTTTTCTATCACGGCAGGCCGCGATAACCTGTACATCACCGCGTTGCTGCAAAGCCTCCAGCACGTGGCTGCCCACGAAGCCACTTGCACCAGTAACTACCACTGTCTCAACCATGTAACCTCCATAATAGGACGATTGTACTATAATAATAAGACAATTGTCCTAATATGTAAAGAGAGGATATATATCGTATCAACGCACCAGGCAGTGTAAGTTGTATTTAAGTGCCAAGATCAGTAAAAGGAAACCGCCCCATACAAGCTATCAAGACGGTTCGAGAACAGTTTAGTGTGCATGTCACGTCTTTTCGATAAACTCCAGCTACAGCTTTTTCTTTCTATCAAACTCACTCAAATCAAGAATGCCAGGGCGTTCCGGTAATACCTGCCTGTCTAATTCGTTGAGGTAATTAAACTGCTTGTAATATCTCTCTTCCTGATTAACTTTTAGTTTTTTAATTTCAAGAGCCGGATCATATTTCATCCAGGCGCGCATATAAGGTTGAATACTTGGTCGGAA
>JANNJI010000829.1:0-1286 GCA_031405795.1 Gammaproteobacteria bacterium | reverse complement strand
CTATTCGACCGAGGCTTGCAGGCGGTGATGAATGCGGGTGGGACATTTTCACCTGCCCATGATCAAGAGCGGGTGCAAACGGTTTTTTTCACCACAGTGTTTTCGGTTATGGGCCACGTCGCCAAGATCGATGGTCATATCAGCCAGGATGAAGTTGCCATGGCACGCAATATCATGCAGCAGATGCGTCTGGATGAACAACAGCAGCGCCTTGCCATTGAATTATTTCAAAAAGGCAAACAGGCAGATTTTCCAATCGACACAGTGTTACACCAATTCCGCCAGGAATGTGGTCGCCGCCGTAACCTGATGCAGATGTTCATTGAAATATTACTGCATGCTGTTTATGCCGATGGCCAGATGAAACTGGAAGAAAAACGTTTATTACACCACATCTGCAAGACCCTGGGATTTTCCCTGCTTGAATTCACTGCGTTGGAAAACATGATTCGTGCACAGCAGGCCTTTCACGGTGACACTGGGCATACCCATCAACAATCACACCACCACGCGCACAGTTCAAGCAAACCCCGGCCAGATCTGTTACACGAGGCCTATCAAATGCTGGGTGTCGCCACTACCGCGACCGACAGCGAAGTGAAAAAGGCCTATCGGCGTTTGATGAACCAACATCATCCCGACAAACTGGTTGCCAAAGGTTTGCCCCAAGCGATGGTTAAGATCGCCACGGAAAAAACCCAGGAGATCAAAGCGGCCTATGACACGATTTGTCAGGCGCGGGGGGTTAAATAAGACCGAGGTTATTCATGTGTTCCCATATAGACCATTTTGTTAATATCAATAAAATGGTCTATAAATACTCGAATGATCAGATGTCAATTCAAAATCAGACAAACTCTTTACAATCCAAACCAGGGAGGGTTACACCATGAGCAGTATTAAGTTATTTGAATCAAAGCAGATTCGATCCGTTTGGAGCGAAGACGACCAGAAGTGGTATTTCTCTGTCATTGATGTGGTTGCAGCGCTGACCGACAGCCAGAATTCAAGGGATTATTGGTATCGCATTAAACAGCGGGAAAAAATCAGTGGCATTGAACTGTCGACAATCTGTCGACAGTTCAAACTCGAAGCCCCTGACGGCAAGTGGCGGGAAACGGACTGCTCGCATACCGAAGGCCTCCTGCGCATCATCCAGTCCATCCCCTCGCCCAAGGCCGAACCCTTCAAACGCTGGTTGGCCAAGGTGGGTTACGAACGGCTGGAAGAGATAGAAAATCCCGAACTGGCCGCCAAACGAATGCGCGAGCTATATAAGGCCAAGG
>JANNJI010000828.1:0-2536 GCA_031405795.1 Gammaproteobacteria bacterium | reverse complement strand
ATCTGCCTGTTGGGCCTGGTGCAAAGCCTGTTCGGGGGTCAGCGTGACAAAACAGTTGAGTTGCTGGTCATGGTGGGCAATGCGATCAAGAAAATGGCGGGTCAACTCAACGCTACTGAATTTTTTCGCGCGCAAGCCTTGCGCCAATTCGGCTAAATTTTTTTCGTGTAATTTCATGTTATTTCGCTATTTGTGTTACTGTCACGGTTATTCGATGACTTGAGGGACAAGATACAAGCCGTTTTCCACCTGGGGTGCAATCGCCTGGAACAATTCACGCTGATTTGTCTCGGTCACGATATCCTCCCGCAGGCGTTGAGGCTCATCAAGCGGGTGGGCCATGGGCGAAACAGTGTCGGTATTGATGGCACTCATCTGCTCAACCAGCTGCAGGATATTGGACAGATGTGTCGCATACTCAGCAACGGCCCTCTCCTCAATGGTGAGTCGGGCCAATTTGGCGATCTTCTTCACGGTCTGTGTATCCAAAGACATGTAGTCTATCCTTCTCAAGTGGTTTTGCGGTGGTATGTGCAATTGCATAAAAGTTTTAACTTATCACAGTTACCTGCTTGCCCAAAGGGCCTATGTTTTATTAAAGTACGCTATTGGTTATCCTCAATAATTACAAACGACTCAAAACTGCAAATTACGCACAAAAGGAAAGTATGTTTAAACGCCTAACAGGACTATTTTCGAACGATATCTCGATCGATCTGGGTACCGCTAACACCCTCATTTACGTCCGGGGTAAAGGTATTGTACTCAATGAACCTTCGGTTGTGGCAATCCGGCAGGAACGTGGCCCCGGTGGCCCCAAAAGTATTGCTGCCGTTGGTGTAGAAGCCAAGCGTATGTTAGGCCGAACACCAGGGAATATCGTCGCCATCCGGCCCATGAAGGATGGGGTAATTGCCGATTTTACTGTTACCGAGAAGATGTTGCAGCATTTTATCCGCAAGGTGCATGACAACCGTTTTTTCCGCCCCAGCCCGCGGGTGCTCGTGTGTGTGCCCTGTGGCTCAACCCAGGTAGAGCGCCGTGCGATTCGTGAGTCGGCCTTCGGTGCCGGTGCACGTGAGGTCTTTCTGATTGAAGAACCAATGGCCGCCGCCATTGGCGCAGGCCTGCCCATCTCCGAGGCCAGCGGCTCCATGGTGCTGGATATCGGTGGCGGTACCACCGAAGTCGCGGTGATCTCCTTAAGCGGTATCGTTTATGCCGCCTCGGTACGTATCGGCGGTGATCGTTTCGATGACGCCATTGTCAATTATATTCGCCGCAATTACGGCAGCCTGATCGGTGAATCCACGGCGGAGACCATTAAACAAACCATCGGCTCCGCCTATCCGGGTAGCGAAGTCCGCGAAATGGAAGTCCGTGGGCGTAACCTCGCCGAAGGCGTACCCCGCAGTTTTACCCTCAATAGCAATGAAATCCTTGAGGCCCTGCAAGAACCGCTGTCGGGTATTGTCAGCGCGGTGAAAACCGCGCTCGAACAAACCCCACCGGAATTGGCATCAGACATCGCAGAGCGTGGCATGGTGCTCACCGGCGGCGGCGCCTTGTTGCGTGACCTGGATCGGTTGTTGATGGAAGAAACCGGGTTGCCGGTATTGATCGCTGAAGACCCGTTGACGTGTGTCGCGCGCGGTGGTGGGCGTGCCCTGGAAATGATAGATGAAGGCGGCGGCGATTTATTTACCGTCGAATAAGGCCAGTCCTGTCTCGTTGCGATAACACACTTCACCCGTGTTACGCGAATAGGCCGGGCAAGCTACGCGTGGCCTGTTTGCCGCGTTTGTTGAGCTAATTGCCAGCATTGTCGCCTAACGTCGTTATTCTTCCGTGCCCCCAGGAGATTCACCGTTAAGAACTTCTTCGTACAAGGTCCCTCGATCACGCTCCGCCTGCTGGTGCTGGCGGTGTTGTCGATCGTGCTGATGACCCTGGATCACCGTTACAAAGCCACGGAAAACATCCGCTCCCTGCTCGGATCGGTGTTATATCCCTTACGCGTCATTACCGATCTGCCCAACGAGATCAGTACCTGGGCAACAGGTACCCTCGTGAGTCGCGACACCCTGGAAGAACAGAATCAGACGTTGCGCATCCAAAATGAGCTACTCCAGTCAAAACTACAAAAGTATACCGCCCTGGAGGCGGAAAACACCCAATTACGCAAATTGTTAAAATCCGTTCAGGATAATCAGGACCAATTCAACAAGGCCCTGATCGCTGAAATTCTTTCTACTGATCTGGATCCCTTCCGTCGCCAAGTCGTGCTAAACAAAGGCAGCAATGACGAGGTCTATGTCGGCCAGCCCATCATCAGTGCCGAAGGTGTCATCGGCCAAGTCATCCATGTCGGACCCTTTTCCAGTATTGCCATGCAGATTACCGATCCGAGCCATTCATTGCCTGTCCAGATTAACCGCAATGGGGTACGTGCCATTGCCACCGGAGAACCACATAAAAATCAGCTGACACTGCAACACCAACCGAACAATACCGACATCATTGTTGGCGATGAACT
>JANNJI010000827.1:0-2773 GCA_031405795.1 Gammaproteobacteria bacterium | reverse complement strand
GCGATGGCGCAAGCGATATTGCGGCTGCTTGAAGACGCAACATTGAGGCAGCGCTTAAGCGAGGCCGGCCTCGCACTGGCATGTACATACCGGTTTAACACACCAAATCACGGGTTACACGGCCCAGAGTTGCAACTCGCTTACCGGCAGAAACTTGGATGGTTGCCCGCTGGAAGTGTTTTTGTTAAGGATCAAGCGGATCGCTCACTGAGCACTGTCACGTTATCGCCAGTAAGCGAGCCAACTGGTCCGGGACCACTAATGGCAGTTGTCGAACTTACCAGTGGTGCTAAATATGTTGTTGAATATCGTATTAAACAGGGATTTGATCAAGGCATACCGAACAATGCTGTGGTCATCAGAGAGTTGCGTAGCAACGGCAATACCTATCTGGTTAAACGCCAGAACCAAAGTATTGGCTGGGCGCAGGGTGAGCAATTTACAGATACTGGCAACTTTCTCAGCATTACAGTAAACGAAACCAAACCATTGTCGGCCAAAATCACCATCAATCCTGTATTGTCTATTGGCGTACAAATGGGTGAAATCTGTGGCAACAAGTTTGTTGGTCAAATTCATCAATGCCCAACCAATAGCGTGTGCGATGCCAGACGGACACCCCCGCTGGTAAGTATTGATTATTTTTGCCAGTAACTCTCAGAGCATGTGTTCCACTCAACCCCCGGTTGAGTGGAATACACCAAAAAGCCGGAGCAGAGTGCAAATGTTTCGAATATTAGAAACCATTCCTCTCTGATCTGATCTGATTTTTAATTTCACCCGTCATTGTTCCAGCACCCTGAAAACCACATCGACGGTTATAGCAACCGTGTTCAGTTGACTGGCCGCTTGCTTGCCCGCTTGACTGGCCCGGTAATAATGCGGTGTCATCAATAGCAGGTTCATGATTCGTGCATTTGAATTTATCTGACTGATGTAGCTCAACCGCGATTGATCACATAGGGAAAACCCAGCGGCCTCTGCTGTGGCCAGATCCGGTGGCGGAGCCGTCGTGACAGTCGGATAAATAATATTTCGTAATTCAAGCAAATGCTCCGGCCCGGCCTCGACAAGAATTATTTTTCCGGTGGGTTTGAGTATTTTTTTGAAACTCTCATACACCGGAAAACCAAACAGGCAGAAAATGATATCCACGGTGCCCGGTAACAACGGGGGCTGCCTGTTGGAGGCAATCAGCCAAGTGATCTGTTTGCTCCGTTTAGCCGCAGCGAAGATCGCTGGCTTGGAGATATCCAGGCCAATCAACGCAATGTCTTGAGGGTTTGGTTGTTGTTGCAGCGCCGTTAACAATTGCGCCAGATAGTAGCCCTCACCACAACCGGCATCCAGCAGACATATCTCTTCGCCCCTGTGGCTGGCAATAAGCGCATGGGTAATCGCATTCAACTTGTCAGCTATCGGCGCATAGCTGCCACTATTTAAAAACGCCGTGCGGGCAAGGATCATCGCTGTGCTGTCACCGGGATTTTTCGAGCGCTTGTGCTGCACGGGCAACAGATTGACATACGCCTGTCGCGCGACATCGAAACTATGTCCGTGCGGACAAACATACTGCTTTTCCTGGGCTATCAATGGCAGGCCATCCAGGGGACAGGCAAGATTTGTCGCTGTGGTGATATTCATTTTATTATTGCACCTTTACACAGCAACCGCGAGGTTCAGATGATCTCTGGACGTTACTTTAAATCAAGAATCGACTTCATCAGCGTCGGCTCAGTCCATTCACGGGTACCGATCACACGATAAACAAGTCGCCCCTGTGGATTGATTATGTAACTGGTGGGTAAACCAATGACCGGATATGCATTAATAACCTTGGCGTCCATATCCAGCAACAAAGGGAAACTCACCGGGTAATCCGCGGTAAAATTAAAGATCGTTTCGGCATCCTCACCCACATTGATCGCCAGCATGACCACCCCCTGTTGCTTTAACGTCTGGTAGGCTTGCTCCATCGACGGTAATTCAGCTCGACAAGGCGGGCACCAGCTGGCCCAAAAGTTGACGATCACCACACGACCACGGTAATCGGAAAGACGGTGCAGTTTATCGTTCATGTCCTTGAGTGTGAAATCCACCGCCGGTGGTTTGCCAGCAACAAGATGTAGCGGTTCGGCCTGCGCATAGAGACACTGCATCATGCTGACCAGAACACTTACGTACATGAAACGTCTTAGCAGATTAAACATGTTGATCACTCGGCTGGCGGTTCGATGTAGATATCTTTGGCACACTGCATATTTTTGATCGTCGCTTGTTGCGGCTTGCCATCAACCTGCCAGCTAAGCAGCAGATCAAACACCGATCCATGCGCCAGAGGAAACACCGTCATCCCCCAGTTGTAATCAGACGGTTGATAGCGCTGCAGGGTGGGTAATAACGACCACTCAAACGCAATTTTTTGCGCCGGTTTTGTCTTGCGTTCTTGCCACATTGACGGCCAGACCTCGCGCTTTTTTAGCGGCAATTGCTGGCCATTAAACACCACCCGCCACTTATCCAGGTCATACTCAACAACGTGTTGACTGCCCGCTGCTGCCACATTCTTGAACACCGTCTGAAAAATACAGTGACTAGCGATAAATTTAGTATCCGCTTCCTGGAAACCACGCCCCGCGAAATAGGCGCGCGATTGATCAGGCAGCCGCTGCACAAAGCGCAGCGAGAGCACCGCAGAGCGCCATTCCCAGAAAGGTAATTGGGCCTGTTCATCCATCCCCGTCACCTGCTCCGCACTCGCAGGGGTGGCGAT
>JANNJI010000826.1:0-2921 GCA_031405795.1 Gammaproteobacteria bacterium | reverse complement strand
AGCGGCGGGTTGCGATATTGGTAAGTTTTGATGCAGCGGAAATACAATCATGCCTCAAAACAATTCGCAGGATAGCTGCCTCAACGAATCACTTCCCCCTTTGAAAAAGGGGGATTAAGGGGGATTTTTATATTCGGCGCAGTTCAAATCCCCCCTAGCCCCCCTTTTTCAAAGGGGGGAAACAACACACCGACCGCATGCAGCATTATTAAACAAGGTGGACAGGAATTCGGAACAGTTATTTAGTTTTTCTTTGAGCCCAGATGTTGTTGACCGGTTGAAATATTTATTTCTCTGTGGATGAATAACCTTTTATTTATTAACACCTATCATCACGCCCGCATTGAAAAAAATAATGGAGAAATAAATATGACGCACTACGTGATGGTGGGAGAGGGAGTTTATCCCATTGTGCCTATTAAGAATTATGAGAGTGATCACCTGGAACGTGCTTCCTGGATGAATGGCGACATTATTAATTTCAAAGTAACAGAGCCTATTGGGTATGAACTCGAGGGTGATGGGGATAGTGAACTTGATGACAGCATACCTGGCCCAAAAATATTGTACGATGAGCTTCCCATTCCGATCATGCATATCTCACTGCTGAAGATTTGCTTATGTTAACCTGACGGATTATGAACGGGTGCTCCAGGATTACGACCAAGCCATTGCGCTTGATCCAAAAAATGCGTTTGTCTTCAACAGCCGGGGGTGGCAATTTTATCAGTTGAAGCAATATAAACAGGCGATTGTGGATTTCCGCCGGGCGCTGGTGTTGGCACCGGATTCAAAGGAGAGTCAAGCCGGTTTGGCTCAAGGACTAAAAGCTCAGCAAGCGCAGCGCAAGACAGACTGATGGTGTCATTCGCGAGATCCGCTATCAACAGTTGGCGAAAGGCCTTGGCAGTGGAATCCGGGTACCAGGAGTAAAAAATGTTTCTACATAAACCAAATAAAATACGGGGAAGTCATTTCCTCTTATTAAAGCGGGTGGCAGGTATTTTTTTGTGTTCCGCCATCTTAATGTATCCAAAGGAGGCCTGGGTGAGTAGCAATGCGGGATTTACAATTCTTGAACCTTATTTTCAATACTCTTTTTACGAAAGTAACAGAAAAATTCTCAGGGCAGGGGACGAAGGTGCTTACTGGAAAAATAAAAATAACAGATTTAATCGGGTACTGAAAAATGCAGAGCCACAATTTGAAAAATTTGTATCGGCAGTAAACAAGGCCAGGATTTCCATGGTGCCATTCAGGCTAACAAAAGAAATGGACAAAAACACTGCCCGAACTGCGGCGGAAGTTGCACAACAAAGCCTTTCAAAATCTGTTCATTTGATAGCCGATGGCCACCTCGGCACAACTGAATTGTGGATACAAATCGATGCCACATTGGGTTTAAAAGAGTCTGAAACGCTGCTTGAATTATTCAACGACCTTCAATTTGAAAAACTGGAAGAAAATACTTCAGATGACAATGTGCCGGTCAATGAGGGTGAACTTTTAAAAGGTCTGGTATTTGCCGAGCATTTTGAGCAGTTTTCCCTGGGCGTTTCGTTAACCAGTACAATTCGCGCTAAAAACCTGAATCGCTTCAAGAAGGAGATGCAAGGGGTTTTAAAAAAAATCGCCCCCGAGATTAATGACGGGTTTAAAGATCAGGTGAGTAAAAACTTATTTTGGGGTGAACCTGCTGATCTTATTTCGCTAAAGCAAAAAACAGGATCACGTTTTGATGCTGTTGCTAATGAAACAGATCCTGTAAGGTCTGTTTTTAACCCGTATGGCCCACTTTTTGATGATTTCGGCAGACGATCTTCAACCCAGGCAGGTAGCTTGCAAATTTCCATGTTGTTTTTGACCCAGGGTGCGTGGAATGATAAATCCCCGCTGGCTGGACAACGTGGCCAGTTTGAACACTGGCTACACTTGATCAGCAAAAGACTGATCGATCCCGTATATTGATTTGCTAGTATGTCTTGTTGCACGCCGATTCCCATACCGGCGCAACACCGAGTTGTAAAAAAAATGCGTTACCATATTTCGGATATTTATCTTCGATGGTTTTGATGATGCCCTCTTTTAATCCAGTATCCAGTGGCGTGCATTTCGAAACATTCATCACCGTGTCTCTAACGAAGTGTAAATAACGAATTTGTTCGTTTATTAACTGCGGACTAGCCGCATAACCCCGGCCTGGGTATAGATATTGTGGCTTGAGGTTTTTAATCAATTCTAATGAGGCGATCCACTCGTTGACCAATCCAAGTTCAAGCCAGGCATGCTGTTTGTTGGCCAGCATATCGCCGACAAATATATGGTTGTCCAGTTGTACGGCAATGTGTGCTTTGCTAACACTCGCCCCCAGGGTATGAACTTTAAACGTTAAACCGGCAGCGGAGATCAACGTGGTGTTATTGAGTGATTCAGGGAGCACCAGCTTTTCTGGATAGTCGGGTTGATAGCGTTGGTAAAACCAGGCCCTGCGTAGCGCATCAACGTCCGGGATGGCATCGATAACTTGTTGTGAAGTAACAACGCGGATACCGCGTTTGTTTAACGCCGCCACCCCATTAAATTTGTCAGGGTTGGCGTGCAAGACAAACGCCAACACCACTTTTTTCCCCGTGTAGTTTTCCGCAATGGCGATGGCCTCTTCAATCGCCGAAGGTAAAAATTGCGTATCCATCAGCACCACGCCGGTCGGGCCTTCTACCCACCACGTGTTGGTACTAAATCCCCACGGCGAAGATTCATAGCGCCCAACAGGAACCGTTTTATTGGTGTCAGCGCAGGCGTGTAATAACAACGCCAGCATGATTAAACAGTTTGTTCGCATAGCCAACTCCACCAGCGGGTTACTTATTATTCGACATGCAATCAACCACACTAAATTGCGCATGATTGTTCTGAATGCC
>JANNJI010000825.1:0-1359 GCA_031405795.1 Gammaproteobacteria bacterium | reverse complement strand
CCTTGCGCTGCACCCCCTGATCACGTTTTTCAACAGGCTGTTAGGAGAGGAATATGAAAGCAATTTTTATTGCATTGTTATTTGTTACAAGCTCAAGTGCTGCTGTTGCCGGTGGTGATCCGGTTGCGGGTAAATCAACGGCCATACTCTGTATCGGCTGTCACGGTTCTGATGGTAACAGTAGTAGTGCGCAATATCCAAAACTCGCGGGGCAGGGCGAAGGTTATCTGGCCAAACAGCTGAACGACTTCAAATCCGGTGCGCGCAAGGAATCACACATGACTTCGATGGTGGAAGCAATAACAATTGCCGATATACCAAATATCGCCGCCTACTTTTCCAGCCAACAACGTACAAAAAGTACCGCCAGCAAAACAAACACCGAGCTGGGTAAACAGATTTTTCAAAAAGGAGTAAAATCTAAGTTTATTCCTGCCTGTGCAAGTTGCCATGGTCAAAAAGGAATGGGTATGCCGACAGAAAAGTACCCTTCGCTGGCAAATCAGCACCCTGAATATGTTGCAAAAATATTAAAAGATTTCCGCAGCGGCACAAGAAGCAATGACGCGCAGAAGTTAATGCAAAATATCGCAGCCAAACTCAGTGATGAGGAAATATCATCCATCGCAGCGTATATTGCAGATATTGACTGAGTGGTTTAAGAGTGGTATTTGCTGGCGATATAGGAATGGTTTTAGCGTTCAGGGTTCCGGTTCCGTTAGACGCAGAGACTATTCTTTCATCGCCGTTCTACATTGATAGATTTTCTGCTCGATGTCTGAAATGTTGAATTGGTTGCGCTCTGCGATCTCTTCACGCTCATCGGCATTATCAGAGTTTTCTATTGCCTCTTTGGCTTCCTTTTGTTCAATTGCAAGCGCCTTGTTAAGGGATAGAATCGCCTCGGGATAACGACCATCAGCAATGAGTAGCTCAGCTTTGGTTTTATACAAGTTTATTTCTACTATGGAATGATCTTCAGGATCATCGTCAGGACGATTAAAACGGCCATCGATAAATTCCAGCAGCATTTGGCTCGCGCCAGGCAGGATGTGATCATAGTGGTTCACGCTGGCTGTCCCAAAACGGTTTTCAGCCATCGCATTTAGGCAGTCTTGAACGTACAACGGTCGTTCCTTTAAGATAAAACTGGGGTCGTCGCCTTTACTACGTGTAACTGCTATTCCGCGGTTGAGCGCAGCGATAGCCGCCAAGAAATGGCCTGGATCATAGGAATAATCAGTACAATAATCCGCATAGACACGCGCGAGGCAATACCAGATTCCACCCATATATTCGGCCTCAATAAAAACATCATAGCGATCTTCAGGGTTAAGTTCGGTCATGCGGGTGAAAGCT
>JANNJI010000824.1:0-2905 GCA_031405795.1 Gammaproteobacteria bacterium | reverse complement strand
CGCGGCGCTGCCGCTCGCGGCCGAGGTCGCCGTCTTCCCCTCCTTTCCCCTCCTGCCGGCGGTCGTCGAGGCGCTCGCCGGCAGCGGCATCGGGGTCGGCGGCCAGGACCTCCATGCCGAGCCCAAGGGCGCCCACACCGGCGCACATAGATGCTTTGGTTTGTGCATCTTTTAAGAATTAAATTCAGGCACCTAACGCTATGCAAACAATAATGTACTGTGATACTCATACTGCATCATGAAAAGCCTATTACAAACTATCTATGACAATTCACCTCACTTGCTGAGCGAAGTTAAGGCGTGTATTGCCCGGCAGCGTAAGGAGATAAACAGTATTACAGAATACGGTGAATCCGCCTTGCGGGTGGCGTCGAATAATGGTCGGTTTGATGTCGTGAAATTACTGTTGGATGCCGGGGCGGATCGTAGTCAACTGCAATGGACACCGACTTTTTATGAAGTCGCTTATGGCGATCTGGAGAGTATCCGTACCAGTCTGCACACGCACGCCGATTTGGAGGCCAGGGATTTTTGGTATCGTACGCCCTGGTTGCTCTCACTGCAGGTCGGTGATATCGACAAAGCCGCCTTATTACTTGCTGGCGGTGCCCATCGTAACGCAGCGGGACGCTGTGGCAAGACGCCCATGGCCTACTGCATTCAACGCAACAATGTGGCGATGTTAAAATGGTTGATTGACCAGGGTTTTGATATTGAAGCGACCAATGATTTTCTTGAAACACCGTTAATCACCGCGGCGGAACTTGGCATGCGTGATTGTGTCAAGTTACTGCTTGACGCGGGGGCTGATATTCATAAGGCAAATAATATTCCTTCTTCCGCCATTCAAGTCGCCTCCACCCTCGACGTGATGAACCTGTTGGTTGAAGCCGGTGCCGATATGAATGATATCAATGAAGAGATGCATGCGGCTCTGGTTGGGGTGGAAGTGAATGGTACTTTGACAGTGTCACGTGATGCGTATTTCAAAGGCAAACATCGACATTTTGGTACCACCAACCCAGAACTCATGGCGGAGCCATTTTGGTTGGCGATGATCAAAAGCGGAGCCAATGCATGGCGGGCAAGAGCAACCTACGCGGATACAATCGGTCTGGGGGATCAAGCGGTATGGTGTTTTGAACGTTATGGCAGAACATCGAACAGACTTGCCGATGGTCGCATCATCGAGATCGGTGGTGAGCATGAAGATTATTACGATCCCGATTTTTGTATTTATAACGATGTCACGGTGTTTCATCCGGATGGCCGTATCGAACTCTACGGCTATCCGGAAAAAGATTTTCCACCCACCGATAACCATAGTGCTACTTTGGTGGGCGAGGCAATATATATTATCGGTAATCTTGGTTATCGTGCGACGCGGCAGATAGGTTACACGCCTGTATATAAGTTGGATATCAAATCATATCGAATTGTAAAACTCGACACGACCGGTACAAACCCAGGCTGGATATACAAGCACAAAGCTACGTTTGATGGTGTCAAGACCATCACGCTTACTGGCGGTGAATGTAGGGCGAGTGAAAAAGACTATGTCAAGAATGACGCGGTTTATATCTTGAATTTGGATATGCTGGAATGGGGCAGGCAGACATAAGATATTAAAACCGACAAATGTCGGTAGCCAGTAACATGATTGATTTGGTAGATTCCGGCTCGCACTGCGTTTGGCCGGAATGACAAAGTATAAGTGACCTTTGGGATTCGAAATGACGATGATAAACCGAATACGGTTAAATAAAATATCGCCCGCCACTGGCGATCATCACCACCAGCAATCCCAGGATTAAATTCAACGCGATCAATTTCCGAATCTGTTGCAGTTGTTTGCCGCCTTCTTGCCAGGTTTGGCTGGCGACGGCGCGGCGCAGGCGTTGATAGGGCGCGAAGTAGACGTGTAAAAAAATCAATGCCATCGCCGTGCCCAGTGCACTCATAAGATGTACATACAGTGGTGCGCCACTGAAGCCTCCCCAGACGGCAAACATTAACAGGAAACCGGTGAGCGGCAGAGTGATGACGGCGATCCAGACAAAGGGAAAAAACCGTGCGAAGGTATTGGCCCACAAAGTTAAGCGTTGCGGCGGTTCGAGCAAGAGCGCGGCGGCCGGGCGTAAACACGTATACGCAAAAAACATTCCGCCGACCCAGATCACGGCGGACAATACATGTAATAAGGCGTAGATAAATTTAATCGACAAAGTCGTTCTCCTTCATTATTAATTATTTACCACTGGCATTTTTTTCTAACCAGCCGCGTACCCGTTTCGTCAGCTCGTCGTCCATTTGATTAAAGAAATGATCCGCACCGCTGAGCTTGAACTGAGTGTATTGTTTGTTGCCTGCCCTGCTGGCCGCTGTGGCGCGCGCCTTGGCGTTATCGAGTACTGCCTGCAAATCCAGGCTACCATACAGATCCAATACCGGGATCGTGATCTTGCTCAGTGCGATGGCATTGTCCATGCGCGGATCACCGGCGACTTTTCCCATGCCGATACCCACAAAGGCGCGGATCGCCGGGTCGGGTTTGTCGGCGAGATACGCGGAAGACATGGCCGCGCCCAGGCTGTGCGCAACGATAACGATATTTTTCACGCCTTTTTGTTTGAGCAAGGCCACCGCAGCATTGATCCGCGGTGCGACTTCATTAAATAGCGGTGCGTAATCTTCCGGTTTGGCATCATTGCCGAGAATCGGCATTTGTATGGATAAGGTGTGCCAGCCGTGTTCCGGTAAGTGGGTACGCAGCGGTTCGATTACCTCGGGCCATGCAGGATGAACGCCGATGCCGTGTACAATGATGGCGCCACCGGCGAATTCCTTGGTATCTATGCCCTCAGTGTCAGTAAAAAAATCCACGGCGGCGCCATCATTGTACACG
>JANNJI010000823.1:0-1641 GCA_031405795.1 Gammaproteobacteria bacterium | reverse complement strand
CCACCGTTCCGCCCGGCGCGACTCCCACCATGATGCGGGTGTAGATGGGGCGCTCACCGTCGGGTGATGGCGTGGCGTTGGCAACCCCCTCGCGAAATAATGCCAGGATCCGTTCATACGGCAGCGCAAACTCACCTTCATAAAACTGCTTCTCGGCAAGCGAGAAAAAGTAAATCTTCAGCCGGTCGGGCAGGGGTTTGAGTTTCTCCCCAACGCTATGCGATGAAATCGGTTCACCCCAGCCCTTTTTTATGGTGCCGCCACTGGGAATATACAGACCCTCTTCGGCCTCGCCGTGGTAAATAAAGGTGCCGCGAATGATTTCCATCGGGTAATGTTTTGGTGCGCTCTCGGTAGCGCCCCATTCAAATTTGGTGTCGTTTTTGCCCATGGCGATGCTACTTCCTGTCAAGAGTAAGAGAAGGGAGATGACTCTGATATGCCAAGTCACCTTACGCGTCATAATATTCCCTGATGCGTTTAGTATATTTCTGCGCCGCCTCATCCCATTCAAAATGGGGCTTATAACCGGCGCTCCAATTGCTGGCGGAGAAATGAAAATGCCGGTACCGGATTGCTTTTAATACATCCCGGTCAATCGCGGCCTTTTTGCCAATCTGCACGTCGGGTTTCCTGTCCTCGGGCGTGGGGTTGTTTTTGTGGGCGGCGATGTACTTAACGATAATTTCTTCCAAATCTTTCAAATCCTGCTCGTCTCTTAATATTCTGTTCGCTCTCACTTCTAACTCAGGATTTATTTTAAGCTTTACATCAGGCTTGCGTGCATAATCCGCCATGATCTTTAGCGGAATATTGCAATAGGCGCTGCTACGCTATTCCCTGCTTCCCGAGTCACAGTTTTTTCCTCTTTGTTAACAGATGGCTAGTCCAGAAATAAGCTATATTTGTTTCTCTACCGCCCTGTTTCCAGATGACATGTACAATTCCATTCGAAGTAATTGCCAGCTGCGGACTCTGCGAATTCGCATCTCTGGTTAGAGTAGTGGCGGTGCCCCAGCCTTTACCTGGAATATATGTTTTCACCCCGATCAACCCATCGTTGTGCCACGCCACCGTGACTATACCACCTGCATCTGCCGTTATTCCCGGAGCACCCTCACAGTAACCACGACTGTAAGCGTGAATCCGTTCAGGAGCACACCAACCTTCAGCGGGTGTGTACACACTGACGCCGATTCCACTACGTTGCGTCCAGGCAACGAATGCATTGCCCGCAGCCGTCATGACGATGCGTGGAAAGTTTTGATCAAAGTCATTGCGCGTAATGGGCGTCGCCTCTCCCCAACCCACGTTGACGGTATAACGGTTTGACCAGATTCTACCGTTTCGGGTGTCTTGATCTTGTTGCCAAACAACAATGGCATTACCAGCCGAATCAAACGCAATTTTCGGCCAAGCGGACTCACTCTTATTTTCAGAACGCCCTTCAATACCGGGTTCAATTGCTCTGGCTTTATCCCAACCGTTAACCACATCGTAGCGCACGGCCCATATATCCGCTCGGTCAATTCCTACCTTATATACCTGATGCGCCCACACCACGATGACATTGCCAAGATTATCCAGTTCGGCAACAAACCGATTCACTTTGTCATATAAAACATCATCTGCAATTTTGGT
>JANNJI010000822.1:0-15175 GCA_031405795.1 Gammaproteobacteria bacterium | reverse complement strand
TCGATAAACTGACGACGAGGTTCTACTTGATCGCCCATTAATGTCGTAAAAATCTCGTCTGCGCCGATGGCGTCCTCAATCCTTACTTGTAATAAACGACGGACCTCTGAGTTTAAGGTGGTCTCCCATAGCTGTGCGGGGTTCATTTCGCCCAGCCCCTTATAACGCTGGATGTGCTGTCCGCGCTTTGCCTCTTCCAACAACCAGTTGACGGCTTCTTTGAATGTATTGATGGGTTGTTTACGCTCATCGCGCTTAACAAAGGCCCCTTCTTTAATCAACCCGGATAGAATCGCACCCAGCCGTTGAATAGCGTGGTATTCACCCGAATCAAAAAACTCATTGTTTATCTCATATTTTGTCGCTATACCGTGGCGGGTAGCGCTAATTTTACAAAGCCAACCGGTTTGTTCACCTTCTTTTGCTTGTATATGAGTTTCATAACGTATTTGGCTCCAACCAATACCCTTTAAGCTATTCTCAATTTCTGCAAACCAGGCCTGCGCGGTGGCTATGCTCGAGTGTGGTGATAAGGCTGGCATTGTGATGGCTTTATCGAGAATTTCGCTAGGATAACGTCGGGAAAGGCGCTTTATACTTTCACTGACCTGCAGATATTGGTTGAGGATCTCTTCGAGCGCCTGCTGACTCAATGGCTTGGCATCTTCAGAAACATATAATTCTGCGCCATCCAAGGCCGCCTGGAGTAAGTAAGCACTTAGCTCATGATCGTCTTTGACGTATCGTTCCGTTTTGCCTTTCTTTACTTTATATAGGGGCGGCTGTGCTATATATATGTGACCTTTTTCAATTAATTCAGGCATTTGACGGAAGAAAAACGTCAATAGCAGGGTACGGATATGGGAGCCATCTACGTCAGCATCGGTCATGATGATAATGCGGTGATAACGTAATTTTGCGAGATCAAACTCATCTTTACCAATACCACACCCTAAGGCTGTGATCAGAGTACCCACCTCGGCTGAGGAGAGCATTTTATCAAACCGCGCCTTTTCGACGTTCAAAATCTTACCTTTAAGCGGTAAAATTGCCTGAAAACGGCGATCCCGTCCCTGTTTTGCAGATCCACCAGCTGAATCCCCTTCGACGACAAATAACTCGGATAGGCTTGGATCTTTTTCCTGGCAATCGGCCAGCTTGCCCGGCAGGCCCGCAATATCCAACACCCCTTTACGACGGGTCATTTCTTTAGCTTTACGCGCCGCTTCACGGGCTCGTGCTGCATCAACGATTTTTATTGCAATTGCCTTTCCATCGCTAGGGTTTTCTAGAAGATATTCACTGAATTTTTCGCCAACCACGGACTCGACCGCACCTTTAACTTCTGATGACACGAGTTTTTCTTTGGTTTGCGAGGAAAACTTGGGATCGGAAACTTTTACCGATAAAACCGCCATGAGCCCCTCACGCGCATCATCACCAGTGACGGTTACTTTGGCCTTTTTCGCGTAACCTTGCTCTTCGATGTAATGGTTCATAGTGCGTGTTAATGCGGCTCTAAAACCGGCGAGATGTGCTCCGCCATCGCGCTGCGGGATATTATTGGTATAACAGTAAATATTTTCTTGATATGAATCATTCCACTGTAGCGCTAACTCGACGACGATGCCGTCACGTTCACTATTTATGTACAACGGATTGGGATGAAGAGGGGTTTTATTCCGGTTCAAGTGCTCAACAAAGGCGCGAATCCCGCCATGATATTCATAAGTATCTTCTTTACCGTCTCGCTCATCGAGCAGATGAATCCGTACACCAGAATTTAAGAAGGACAATTCGCGTAGCCGTTTTGAAAGTATTTCGTAATGGTATAGGGTGTTGGTAAAAATGACAGAGCTGGGCTTAAACCGCAGTTCAGTACCGGTATTGCTGGTTTCGCCGATAACTTTCATGTCCATGGTCGGATCGCCCATGGAATATTCTTGGTAAAAAACCTTACCCTCACGACGAATTGTTAACTTGAGCATTTCTGACAGCGCGTTCACCACAGAGACACCTACGCCATGTAAACCGCCGGATACCTTGTAAGAATCATTATCGAATTTGCCACCTGAATGAAGCACTGTCAGTATAACTTCAGCGGCGGGGCGGCCTTCTTCTGGGTGAATGTCTGTGGGGATACCGCGACCATTATCACGCACGGTCACTGAGCCGTCACTATGAATAATGACGTCAATTTGTGTACAGTGTCCGCCAAGGGCTTCATCGATAGAGTTATCAACAACCTCAAACACCATATGGTGTAACCCGGTACCATCATCTGTATCGCCGATATACATCCCGGGTCGTTTGCGTACGGCATCAAGCCCCTTGAGCACTTTAATGTTAGAAGAATCGTAAGTACCAGGTTTTTTGTCGTTTGGGGTCTTATCCGTACTCATGCAGGTCTCCTCGTTTGATTGTGTGGATTATATCACTTCAGTGATGGTGCCGTGTTCCACGTGGAACGTTTTGCTTTCTGTCCATAATGCAGTGTCGAGTAAGTCCCGTTCTGTTGCCGTTATTAAGGTCTGCACTCCCAGCTTGGCCAGCATTTGAAGTAATTTCCCTCGCCGTTCTCGATCAAGCTCTGCTGGTAGGTCATCCACCAATAATATCCCTGCGTCCTGGCCCAGATCACGCAATACGAGCAAATGAGCAAGCCGTAATGTTGAAATCAGTAGCTTTTGTTGGCCTCGCGAATAGTGCAGCTGGGCTGGTATCTGCTGAGCAGTAATGACTAAATCTGCGCGATGAGCGCCATATTGAGTGTAACCGCGCTCCAAATCAGCGGGAATAGATACTTCCAGCAGTTGCAGTAAAGCGGTGTCTTTTGGCCAGCCGGCTTCATAGCTGAAATGTGGCTCATCATCGAGAAGTTGGTTGGAAAGAAGTTTAATATGAGGGCACATTAAATCTACATACCGTGTCCGCAACTCGTGTAATGCCAACGCATGATCAGATAACGGTTTATTCCAGGCGCGTATCTGTTGGTGGGAGGCGCGGCGGCGAAGAAGGGCGTTACGCTGTCGCAAGGTTCGGTGATAGCTCTGCCAAATTTCTAAATATGAGTGTTCCACGTGGAACACGCCCCAATCGAGAAATTGTCGCCTAAATCGTGGGCCCTGTTCGAGTAGATAGTGTGTTTCTGGATGAATCAGGTGAATCGGTAATCGCTTAACCAAGGAAGTAAGTTTAGAGACAAATTCCCCATCAATTTTTGCTTGGGTCTTTTTGGATTTTCGCTGAAAACCAATGACATGATCGCGGCCAGTACGGTCTTGGCTCCGTCCAATTATTTGCATTTGATCCTCGCTGTACTGGATCAATCGGTCTAAGCGCGGAGTTCGAAAAGAACGGCCGGTCGCCAAGGTGTGTATAGATTCAAGTAAACTGGTTTTCCCGCTCGCATTGGGGCCGATGATTAGGTTAAGGCCTGGACTGAAACTCAGTGTCGCTGCTGTGATATTGCGAAAGTGAAGAAGCTCAAGCCGTGTAAGTGACATTCAAGAACGCTTTGGCGCCTACAGTCGCATAGGCATAATGACATAACGGCATTGATCATCACCAACACCTTTGAGTAAACAACTATGGTTGGCATCAGTGAAGAAAATCCCGACTTCTTCGGTCTTGATAACCGATAAAACGTCTAGGAAATAGCTGATATTGAAGCCTATTTCAAATTCTTCTGCTGCGTAATTTACTTCGATTTCTTCTTCTGCTTCTTCCTGCTCAGGGTTATGCACAGAGACTTTCAAAAGCTGTTTTGCTAAGTGAAACCGCATGCTACGAAATTTTTCATTAGAAAGTATGGCAACCCTTGAAAATGCTTGGTGTAAACCAAGCCGTGTCGCGCGCATTTCATTCGTTGCATTTTTAGGTATAACTTGTTGATAATCTGGAAATTTTCCATCAATTAGTTTGGTTGTAAAAGTAATTTCTCGTAGCTTTACTCGTAAATGATTTGGGCCAATGTTGATGGTGACAAGGTCTTTGCTCGGCTCAAGCAAACGCAATAACTCCTGGATGCCTTTGCGTGGGATGATCACCTGTTGTGGTGCAGTCACCCCTGTTACCGCAATATGGGTACAACATGCTAAGCGGTGCCCGTCTGTTGCAACCGTGGACACACTGTTTTCAGTTACATCAAACATTAATCCATTCAGGTAATAACGTACATCTTGCTGCGCCATGGCAAATTGAGTCTGTTCAATTAAAAATTTTAGGTCTTGCTGTGCCAGTTCAAAATGGCTTTTTATGTTTACAGGCTCTATTTCGGGAAATTCCGCTGCTGACATTGTGGCAAGCGTGAAACGACTACGACCCGAGCGAATGATCGCTTTATCTTTATCAATGGTTATATCCAGCAGTGCTCCATCCGGTAGCGACTTACACAAATCCATTAATTTACGTGCAGGGAGAGTAATATCACCCTCTTCCGAACTTTCAATGATTGCACTTGCGATCATTTCCACTTCTAAATCTGTTCCCGTTAAAGTCAATCGATTGCCTTTAACACGTATAAGCACATTAGCGAGAATTGGTGTGGTTTGCCGACGCTCAACCACATTTCCGACAAGCAGTAATGGTTTTAAAAGTACATCACGCTGAACTTTGAACTTCATGGTCTTCCTTTATTATCTTTTAATTAAATATAATATATCTTATTACTATTATTATTACTGACACCTAAAACGGTGGGTAACAAACAAAATACCATCGTACTCAATATGTTAAGCCGATTATAACCTCTTGTGTAAGTGCTATATAAACTGTCATTACACTGTAGGTAAAATGTGGATAAGTAGTGTAACAAAAATTATCCTCAGGCCAATGACAGTTTATCCACAGGGTTTAGCGTTAATTACTTAACACCCGCATCAAGTTTGCATAGTCTTCCGACAGGCGTTGATCTGATTCACGTAGCTCAATCACCTTACGGCAAGCATGAATCACTGTCGTATGGTCACGACCACCAAAGGCATCACCGATTTCAGGTAAGCTGTGATTAGTTAATTCTTTACATAATGCCATGGCAAACTGACGAGGGCGCGCAAGGGAGCGAGTACGGCGTTTTGATAAAATATCAGCAACACGGATTTTATAATATTCCGCCACAACCTTAATGATGTTCTCCATAGTCACAAGCTTATCTTGTAACGCAAGCAAGTCGCGCAAAGCCTCTTTCGCGAATTCCAAAGTGATGGGTTTGCCGGTAAAGTGAGCGTTTGCGGCAACACGCCGTAGTGCGCCTTCGAGTTCACGAATATTTGATCGGATACGTTTGGCGATAAAAAAACCGACTTCATCAGGTAAAGCAACGCCAGACTGCAACGCCTTATTCATTAAAATGGCAACGCGGGTTTCTAATTCCGGGGGCTCAATGGCAACGGTAAGCCCCCAACCAAACCGTGATTTTAACCGTTCTTCGAGGCCGTCGACTTCTTTTGGGTAGCGGTCACAGGTCAAGATTACTTGTTGCTGGCCCTCCAAAAGGGCGTTGAAGGTATGGAAAAACTCTTCCTGGCTTCTTTCTTTGCCGGCGAAAAACTGGATGTCATCGATTAACAACGCGTCAACCGACCGGTAATACCGCTTAAATGCATCGATAGTATTATGCTGTAACGCTTTGACCATGTCGGCAACAAAACGCTCCGAGTGTAAATACACCACTTTTGCTTCGGGGTGCGTCTGAGTAATCATGTGACCCACTGCGTGCATTAAATGGGTTTTACCTAAACCCACGCCGCCATACAGAAACAGTGGGTTATATGCCTTCCCAGGGTTTTGGGCAATCTGCAAAGAAGCGGCGCGCGCCAACTGATTAGATTTACCTTCTACGAAGGTGTCAAAGGTATAATTGGGATTTAGCGTAGTGTTTTTTTGCTGGGCGCTCGGTGGCGCGCCGACGGCATTGGATTTGTGAGCTGTATTCACGGGCTGTGTACTAACAGGCGCTGACATGCCGACCTCAATACGCAAGGTGGGCGGGTGTTGACTGATTTCGCGCAGAATTTCGGTAATTCGTGTTAAAAACCGCTCATTAATCCAGTCTTTCACATAACGGTTAGGCGCCAACAACCGAATTTCCTGTGCGTCATCAACAACGTGCAAGGGGCGTATCCAGGTATTAAATTGCTGAGAGGTTAGCTCACGTTGTAATTGGGCAAAGCACGCCTCCCAAAGCGATGTGGTCACGGCTCCCCCTGCTGAATCATTAAGCATGAACTTCAATCCCGAAGTTAGTAGAACCGGCAAGTCTACGATGTCTGACGTGACTTATCCACACCTTGTATAACCGACTGTTATGACAGTAGTTTGTCGTGAACAGGTTGACTTTAGGCCCGGCAGACAGTAATCTTGCCGACCTTTCGAGCGAGCAGTCCCCGTGATTGCCCTCGGCTAAATTTAAAAGTTGCTAACAGCGGATTTCGCCATGAAACGTACATATCAGCCCAGTAAACTCAAACGTAATCGCACCCACGGTTTTCGCAAGCGTAAACGCACTGTCGGTGGCCGTAAAGTTATTAACCGGCGTCGTGCAAAAGGTCGCAAACGTCTGTCTACGGCGTGATTGTCTATTCTTGTGTTGTCCGGGCGATTTGCGCGACACCAACGGCTAACCCGTCCAGCCGAGTATCAGTTGGTTTTCACCAAAGCAAAACGTCTTGGTGATAAAGAGCTGAATATCCTGTGTCACGCGAACCAAAAACCGTTTGCGCGATTAGGGGTAGTGGTCCCTCGTAAACACATCAGAAAAGCGAATGCGCGCAATCGAGTAAAGCGACAGGTACGCGAAAGCTTCCGCTGGCACCAAGATTCGCTAAAGGGTTGGGATATCGTAGTGTTGCTGCGAGCTGATCTGGGCACCGTGACCAATGCCGGCATTCGTGAACGACTGGAAAAATACTGGCAACACATAGCACGTACATGCGCACCATCTTAATATTTTTTATCCGCGCCTATCGCCTGATACTCAGTCCTTTTATCGGGCAACACTGTCGGTTTACGCCAACATGTTCGCAATATTCATTAGAAGCCATCGAGCGATATGGTGCAATACACGGCTCTTGGTTAACTATCAAACGCTTATCACGTTGTCATCCTTGGCATACCGGCGGCTGGGATCCGGTGCCTCATTCAAAAAATAAAGAGTAAAGAGCCTCATGGAACAAAATCGCTTATTCCTTTTTCTCGCACTGTGTTTTGTCAGTTATATGTTGTACGACGCATGGGTGCGTGATCATGCGCCTAAGGCACCGGTAGTCAGTACGACAAGCAACAGCACAATCCCAGACTCGGGTAGTTCGACAATGCCGAGCGGCACAGGTGAGATGCCGCTGCCCGCCCCGGGGAAAGCCAATGGCAATACAGCAAGTGCCGTGGTTGGATCACCAGCCAGTAAACAAAGTGGTGAACGGATCAGTGTCCATACCGACGTTTACCAGATTGAAATCGACACCCTCGGCGGCGATCTGCGTAAAGTAGATTTGCTGAAACATCCGGTGAGCATCGTCGATAAGGAACAGCCGTTTAAGTTGCTGGATGACAGTCAGGCACGGTTTTTTATTGCACAAACAGGATGGTACTTACCGCAAGAACCCGCGATGGTTCCCGGTACAAAGACTGTATATCAGATCGCCAGGAAGGAGTACCGTCTGCAAGAGGGCGATGATGCTTTGCGTGTGGATTTGCAGTGGAAGAATGTAGACGGTATGGAGTTTACTAAGAGTTATATATTCAAACGCGGTAGTTATGAAATCGATATGGAGCATACGGTTAACAACAATAGTGCAAAAAACCTGCAAGCAAGCTTATACATGCGGTTGCAACGTAATGCGCCGGCAGAGTCGAGTGGTTTCATGATGATGCCGGTGTCGGTGGGGCCCGTGTATTACAGTCCGGATCAGAAATATAAAAAATTCACCTTTTCAGACATCGACACGGCTGATGCAGGCGGCGCGGGCGTAAAAGACGTGATCAAGCGTGAGATTACCGGCGGTTGGGCCGGGATGATTGAACAATTTTTTGTTGCCGCCTGGATGCCATCGGAAAAAGACAGTTATCGTTATTTCACCTCAAAAATGGATGACACCAGCAATCATTATTTGATTGGGATGATGAAAGCAGAAACAGTCGCCGCAAATCAACAGCATAAAACCAGTGCGCGTCTGTATGCAGGACCAAAGGTTCAAAAACACTTAGCTGATGTCGCACCTGGTCTGGAGCTGAGCGTCGATTACGGTTGGCTGACATTTATCTCCAAGCCGCTATTTTGGGTAATGGACAAGATCAATACGTTTGTAGGCAACTGGGGTTGGTCGATTATCCTGCTGACCATTTTAATTAAGCTGGTATTTTATAAATTATCGGAAGCCAGCTACCGTTCCATGGCGAAAATGAAAAGTGTCACCCCGCGCATGATGGCGCTTAAAGAACGGTACGGTGACGACAAACAGAAAATGAACCAGGCCTTGATGGACATGTACAAAAAGGAAAAGATCAATCCGGTCGGTGGCTGTTTGCCGATCTTGATCCAAATCCCTGTTTTTATTGCATTGTATTATGTCTTGTTAGAAAGCGTCGAACTGCGGCAAGCGCCGTGGGTTTTATGGATCCATGATTTATCGATCATGGACCCGTATTTTGTGTTGCCGATCATTATGGGTGTGACCATGGTCATCCAACAACGCCTTAACCCCACACCGCTGGACCCGATGCAGGCCAAGATCATGATGGTTCTGCCATTGATCTTCACCGTCATGTTCGCGGTTTTCCCCGCCGGGTTAGTCTTATACTGGGTAGTTAACAACACCTTGTCGATTGCACAACAGTGGTACATCACCAAACATGTACTGGCAGAAGAAAAACATACGGCGGGGCATCACTCGCACAAAAAGGAATAAATAGACCTCGTTGCTTGTTACGCGCCACTCGGCTTATCCTGCGCCTATGCAGATGACAGCTACCGATACCATTGCTGCACAAGCCACCCCGGTCGGCCGGGGTGGAGTTGGTATCATCCGGGTCTCCGGGCCCGCAGCAGCAAACATCGCCCGCACCATTCTCGGCACATTGCCCCAACCACGGTACGCCCAATACCAAGCCTTCAAAGATCCGCAAGGTCAGACCATCGACATGGGTCTGGCCCTCTATTTTCCAGCACCACATTCATTCACCGGCGAAGACATCCTGGAGCTGCACGCCCACGGTGGCCCGGTGGTCATGGACCTGTTATTACAAATCGTGGTGCAACAGGGTGCTCGGCTGGCGCGGCCGGGTGAATTCAGTGAAAGGGCCTTTTATAACGACAAGCTGGATCTGGTGCAGGCCGAGGCCATTGCCGATCTGATCGATGCCGGTTCGGAACAAGCCGCGCGTGCCGCGCTACGTTCCTTGCAAGGGGAATTCTCTGCGGCGATCAATGTCTTGGTGCAGGCGACCACCGAATTGCGAATTTATGTCGAGGCCTCGATCGATTTTCCAGAAGAAGAAATTGATTTCCTTGCCGAAGGCCAGGTCCAACAGCGCATAGCGGGCCTGCAGGAAACGCTACGAGATATTCAACGCAAGGCGCAACAAGGCAGTATTTTAAAAGAAGGTATCCATGTCGTGCTGGCAGGGCAACCTAATGCGGGCAAATCAAGCCTGCTAAATGCGTTGGCCGGACACGAGGTGGCCATCGTCACACCGATTGCCGGTACCACCCGTGATGTCGTGCGCGAAGAAATTCTATTGGAGGGCCTGCCAGTTCATATAATTGATACTGCTGGCTTGCGCAGCAGTGCTGATATCGTAGAACAAGAAGGCATACGGCGTACCTGGCGAGCGATTGATTCTGCCGACTGTATTGTCTTGCTGGTGGACGACACCTGTGGCTGGACCCGGGAAGATGAAAACATTTTGCAGCAACTCCCCACACAATTACCGCGCATCATCGTCTATAACAAAGTGGACGTAACCGGCAAACCGGTGGGACGGGTTCACACGGCAACCAGCACCACGATCAATCTGTCCGCACAACAAGGCAGCGGATTAAATGCATTGATCGATGCGCTTAAGGCGCAGGCCGGTTTTGTCGCCGCCGGTAGCGGTGCCTTCATGGCACGCCGCCGTCACCTCACCGCACTAGCCAGCGCCAGTGCAGCCATAGAGCGTGCCGCCGAACAAACCGAAAATAAACGCAGTGAGTTAGTAGCCGAGGAATTACTCCAGGCGCAAAATCAATTGAGCGAGATCACCGGTGCGTTCAGCAGCGACGACCTGCTGGGTAAAATTTTCGCGAGTTTTTGCATTGGTAAATAATAGGCGCCGACAGTCAGCGCTGGATTTTTCAATAAGGTTAAGTACGCGGGTTTTCCGTGAAACTAATTCGTAACAATCCACGCACCTAGAACGGCGCGTAAATAGAGCCATCACCGGCAAGCGTTAAACATGCGGTGATGGCATAACTTACTATTGACGGGTCTCTTGGGCGGGGACGCTGATGATAGGTTGACCGTGTGAATCCTGTTGGATAAAGGCTTTGTTCGGGTGTTCCGGTTTTTGGTTCGTGGTGATATCACCAACCGTAACCGGGATCATCAATGCAGTGGATTGTGACTGACCGTCTTGGGTGACTAAGGTAACAAAGAGGTTGATGTGGTGCTGGCCGTTGCCTTGTGGCACTACCTGGATCACGTGTTTAATCACTTGTCCGGTGTTAACCTGATCAAAACTTGCCTGGGTGCTGGGATCGACTGAATTCAGGTTGCCATTGACAGCGTACTCCAGCTTAATCGCACTGGCAGCGACCAAGGGCTGCATGCTGATCTCAATGCGCAGCGGGGAACTGAGGGCTGGTTTGTCCAATAATTGATACGTGACATTGATGGGCGCCGTGGTTTTGCCGGGCGAGCGATGTTCAAGGCTGCGCACGGTGGGTTTCTCATTTGGCTGCGCGGAGTTTGCGTTGGTATTATTTGCGCTATTGCAAGCAAACAGCAGCGACGATGTGCCAATGAAAAACAGGGTTAATAATTTCATAAATGGGTTTCCTAATTAATCGTGATGGTAAAACAGGATGGACCAGTGCGCGTGCTAAACAATAAATTATCATCATAGACTTCTATAACATAATCACCAACTGGTAAATCACGTACAAGTGAATCAGCTGTCCCTACAGCTATCGCAGGTTGAAGAAGAATACCATTAGCATATAAAAATATGTCAGGATCGGATGCCGGATCTCCACTGACTATAACTGTACGCGGTCCAGCGGTAGTAATATTCAAACGTAAAAAACGCCGATTTCCCAACTTGTTAGGTACCTCGGGTATGCCGTTAGTGATAGTGGCTGTGGTACAAAGGGGGGCTGTGGTAGTACTGCCAACAGTAATCGGGGTGTAAATAGGCAATGCGCCACCTGTCACCAATCCGCCCGTATTTGTTTCAGTCGTACCATAGGCGTCCATAGTGGCGCTGACGATACCCTGGGCGGAGACCAACTGATCAATCGCAGTTATTTGGCCAAGGTTAGTAGCCTTGAGTGCGGTAATAAAGGTGAAAATGCTGGTGAGCGCCGGCGTGGTTCTTTGTTGATTAATTAACACAGTATAGAGCGGAGCAAAACCCATCGACACGGTATCCGCCCCGTCATTGGCGCTGTCATACAAATCATACAGAATTGACTGTACCGACCCCTCGTTAAACCAACCGATATTAGCTGACGGGTTTGTTTCAAGGCTAAAACCAAAACCACGAGATTGATTTGGACCACTGGCATCCTTATAACTTGGGTCACCGCTGACCATGGCGGAAAAGGCATTACCAAAACCTTCACCGAAGGCAAGGCGCATATCAAGGCGTTCAGTGGCGGAGTGTGAGCCACCTGTTGAATCCGAACGCGAAAACTTGTCTTCAAAATAATGGCTAAACTCATGGATAATCACGTGTCGATCATATTCATCGGTATCGATGTTAGCCGCACCTAAGATGTAGATGCCTGTGCCATTGTAATGCGAGGTACCGATTTGGCCGGTGGCATTAGTATTCCCGGAAGGAATATTGTTCGGGCTCCAATTTAAGTCCAGTGCAGGAAAGTTGGTATTCGGCGCACTAGTGCGAATGAAAAATACGGCATCGTACACGGCGTCCAAAATAGCAAAGGGTGCGGCGATGCGTGGGCGAGCATAGACAGATCCATCCCAACCGGATGCGGCATTCAAATTTCTAGTTTGAGCTATTGTGCCTGTACACGCCTGCGCACCTTGCATGGCCCATTGCGCATTACCTGCTGTGTTATCGACGAGGCGGAAGGTTGAAACTGCTGGTGTTGTCTGTCGTAACTCAGCCAAGACGCGGATAGTCACGTTCGTGTTATTGGGTACGGATAAGCTGTAGCCACCGCTACTCGTGCTTGTTGTACTCGAGATGACAGCGCTATTAGAGGAATTGAGCGCTTGTATAGTCACGCCGCGCGCGGGTCTTTGTTGGATAGCGTTATAATTGAGACCGAACTCATTAGCATTAGTCGAATGCGGAACGAAATCATAGGTAGCGGTGCCTGATATTGTCACCATCGCGCCGGTAGGGGCTGCCGGACAAGTTAATACGGGTGGTTCGGCGGGGGCAGGAGGACCGCCACAGCCAGTAATCACAAGGACGAACACAACAACCAGCGAATGACGAAATATTTTCACAAGAGCCCCCAAGGGAAATAACACACTTTATTCTGTACCCACGCCCCGACCGATTCTGCGAGCCAAGTCGTAATATGGACATAACATAGGCGAAACGGGGACTAGTCTACTTGAAGGAGACAATGAAAAGAAACAGTACGAACAAAACGCCCCTGCTTGGAAGAGACGGTTATTACCGGTTAAAACTGTACGGCGTCGTTATTAATCTTCACCTAAACCCAGAGAGTCCGGCTCGGTACCAAGCAAGTAATGGCCCACTAACAAAGCGGCGCTGGAGAGGATCAGGCTGCCACCGGTGGCGAGGGCGCTGCTGCTGGGGAAGAAAACCATCAGCAAGATACTGATAGTCATAGTAAAAATGGCCAAAAATTCAATAAATGGGCGGGCTAACATCCGTATTCTCCTTAGGTACTCAAATCAAAAAATGTGACAGCTCGGTAATTATTTTGAGAAGTGCGTCACAACTGCGCCAAATATATAGTCTTTTTTCCTCATTGCGTCAACAAATGGTGTTTTTTAATTTACGCGTGTGATCATTGATTGTTTCGGTCCTTTCTAGGGCGTGGAGAGTTGATAATATGTCAGGTAAAGTGGGCGGCGTGCAGGTATGCTTTGGCCGGGTTTGCTGCCCACCGTACATCAACCATCAAAAGGGAGTGTCTATATGCTTGTAACAAAAACCATCTTCAGTGGCGCTGTCGCGCTTTGCCTTTCACTGTCAGTGTACGCCGCCGATGTCTCTGTCATGATGCATAAAGTGAATGAAAAAGGTGTTGGTGAGGCAATCGGTACCATCCAATTTACCGATACCGATAAAGGCGTGGCGGTGACACCTAATCTCAAGGGGCTGGCCGCTGGTACGCATGGCTTTCATCTGCACCAAAACCCTGATTGTGGTGTAAAGGAAAAAGACGGCAAGATGACAGCGGGGTTGGCGGCAGGCGGACATTTTGATCCCGCCAAGGCCGATAAACACGAGGGGCCGCATGGCAAGGGCCATCTGGGTGATTTACCTGCGCTGGATGTTGCGGCGGATGGCACAGCAAACAAGCTTATGCTGGTGCCGCGCCTTAAGGTTGCAGATATCCAAGGGCGTTCCGTGATGATCCATGAAGGCGGTGACAATTATTCCGATCTGCCCAAGCCCTTGGGCGGCGGCGGTGCGCGAGTGGCGTGTGGTGTGATAAGCAAATGAAAAAATTCTTAATAGCCTGGCTGCTCGCTTTTGGCGTGATGTTCGGCCTGGCAGGTGTGTTCAACACAGTAGTGATCCATGATTTTGTTGTCGCGAATATTAAGCCGGACCTGTTACGCACACCGCCCAACATGGCGTTTATTATGTCGGGTTACGTGTTGCTTTCACTGCTGATGGTGTATCTCTACCCGCGTTTTGTTAAAGAAGGGGCGTACTCAGCGCGGCGCGGCCTGGGCTACGGCATGTTGTTTGGCATTGTCTGGTTATTGCCGTACAGCTTGGTGTTGCATGGTGCGTATCAATTTCCCGTTAAGGCATTGTTCTTTGACACGGCGTGGGCATTACTGGAGCAAGGTGCCGGTGGCGCGATCATCGGTTTTATCTACGCCAGGTTTGGTAAGCAATATTTTTAAGGGGCACTGGTTAATTATTATTTTGATTTTTGAATGCTATTGAAATATTTCACGCCAGTAAATAATCCGATCATCACCACGGAATTGGCCGAAGGAAGCGGTGCCGTTATTAACGCGTAAATAAGGATGAGTCGCAAACGGAATTAAGTAATCACCACCGTTGCCACCAGCGGTGTAAAATAGTTTCCAACCGGCGCCGTGGCGGAGGGAGTCAGGTACGTGGACACGGCCACTGGTTGCTGTGTAATTAAAAGCACCGCTGCTCACCGCCGGTGCGGCACGATAATAATAACCTTGCCCGTCACCCGCCGTGGTGTTCCCCAGTACAGTACCCGCAGATGCCGTGACGCTATACAGCGTGCAACTGTCGTCGGTTTTCGTGAGCCAGGTACTGCATTGACCTGCGGAGAGTGCATTGCAGTATTGTGTCTGTACCCACATCGGTAGCGCGGTGGTTTCAGGACCATAAGCATTGTCGGCGGTGATGCGACCAAAATACAATGCAGTGGTTGCCGCTTGCCGATAGTTATCAACGCCAATCGTTAAATTAGTCGTATCGATGCGTACATTGTCGGAGTCGGTCGGATTAATGCCAAGCGCAACCTGGGTATACGGTGTTTCCGCGGTGTAGCCAATCTTGGGGCCCGTTCCTGTAATTGGCGAGGACTTGGGCCGAATGAGCGTGGGGATCCACGGTCCCTGCATCCTTACACTTGGCGAGGTGTGGGCCAGTGCGTCACTTGTATCGAATTGCGATAGCCGACAATCCGTAGTCCCTGCCTGACGCTAAGGCCATCCCACCTACGGGCACCGCAACTGCTGTCGTCCCAACTCTCCCCTTCAAGATCACTGCATCTGCACCGAGCTCACGCGCCTTAAGGAGAACC
>JANNJI010000821.1:0-4412 GCA_031405795.1 Gammaproteobacteria bacterium | reverse complement strand
GTCATTGGTGTGGTGACCCCCGATGATTTGGCAAAAATGCGTCGTTACTTTATTGTGATTGCATTTATCATCGGTATGTTACTGACGCCGCCGGATGTCATGTCGCAGCTCCTGTTGGCAATACCGATGTGGCTGTTGTTTGAAGTGGGGCTGTTTATATCTCGATTTGTGGTCAAGGGACGCGCTGCTGAGGAAGAACAAGAACTTGTATCCCCCGATATGGATCAGGAATTTGAAAATGCCATTGCCGACGAGGCGGTATTACTGAAAAAAATTGAAGGACGTGAAAAGAAGTGAATTTACAAAAGCCAATGCCGCGTGGACTTAAGGTTATCTTCGTCATTAATTTGCTGTTAATTTCCTGGTATGTCGTTTCGTTATTTTTTTATGGCGCAGTGCTGCGAAAATATTACCCGCCGGTATTGTTTGCCAGCGGGATAACGCTGGGCGGTTTGTGCTGTTTGCAGTTGATTATGTTATTCCGGCTGCAACGCCTGCTGGCGTTTATTCGATTGCTGATCTATGTGATGGCTATCGCCCAGGGATTGTTGGTCATGTTGTTATTGAAGGATCTGTTTTCAGTGCTGGGCATACTGATTGTTGTCAGCGCGGTGTTGTTAGTGATTTATTTCATTGGTGTGCGTGGCTATTTAGCCAGTAATGCGACGTTAATGTATTTTGGGTTTTTACCTGTGGCGGTCAGTCATAACGGCGCATCTGACCGATAACAATGCCCTGTATCTGTACTCGTTCAGCAGCAAAAATCATGGCCGATAGATTGCGATTTTCCGGGATCAGTTTGATCTTTTCCTCATTTTGCCGCTTATAGCGTTTTAAGGTAGCCTCCTCGTTATCGATCAAGGCAACAACAATATCGCCGTCTTTTGCGGTTGCCTGGCGTTTGATGATCACAACATCACCATCCAGAATGCCGGCTTCCATCATGGAATCACCTTTAACCTCCAACGCAAAACGGTCATCATGAAACCAGTCCGCCAAGGTAATTTCATCGCGTTGTGGAATTGCCTCAATAGGGCGACCGGCGGCGATTCGGCCCACCAATGGCAGGACAGTGTGGGAGGGGGAAATATTAGTAGGCCGAATCCCGCGCCAGCCGCGTTCCGTAGGGTGCAAGTGGCCTTTACTTACCAGAGTCTGCACATAACGATGCACCGTACCCTTGGAACGAATACCCACGGCCGCACCGAGTTCTAAAAGTGTTGGTGCATGACCATGGCGCAAGAAAAATCCACGAATGTATCCGAGGATTTTTTGTTCCAACGGGGTGAGCATGTTAATGTTCTCCATACGTTCTCAAGCATAGAGAACAATTGGAGAACTAGCAAGTGGCTTTGCAACTATTTTCCAGTGTGCCTGCCATAGTTGGGCAGTAGTAAGAAGTGCGCAGTCAATGTAATGTGTGCAACACGACTTACTTTATGGGTAAATCTCAAATGGTTATTAACCGCAAATATTTTTTCCAAGGAGGATTCATGAAGAATATAGTATTCGCCGTTTCATTGGCGTTGGTGATGGGTTCCTATGCGTATGCCAAAGATGAGGCGCCAGCACCTAAGAAGGAAGCAACGCCACAACAACAAAAAATGCAGGGCTGTAATCACGATGCCCGCAGCAAGGGTTTAAAGGGAGAGGAACGCAAGCAGTTTATGAAAGAATGCTTGGGGCATAAACCAGCCGCTGCCAAGAGTGAAAAACGTACCGCACAGCAACAAAAAATGAAGGCGTGTAATAAGGAAGCAGGCGAAAAACAGCTCAAGGGTCCAGATCGCAGGAAATTCATGAGCGAGTGTCTCAAGGCAAGTCCTCAGCCGTAAGTTTTTACTCAGCAGTGGCTTAAGCCCCTCGCCGAGATGGCGAGGGGTTTAATTGTCTTTATTTTTGGCGGTCAAGCGGCTATGTTAGACGCCGTACTTAACATGTTTCTGGAGGTATTATGGGTAAAGGTGACAAACGTACAAAGCGCGGTAAATTATTTCGCAATAGCCATGGCAATACCCACCCTAAGGGTTCGCAAAAAAAGAAATAAGCTGGAATGTGACGGCACACAGGGATGTGTTCTTGTCATTGTCAAAGATTACTTGCGGTAACTTCACTTTCATTGACGCATGTCTGCCCCATTGATCCTGCCGGTTCATCCCGCAGGGGCAGTTGCTTATGGACAATACATTTTCGCCCAGGACATAACTTTAATTGCGCCTTCGTTTCTCTCCCAGACGGCTCGGGGGTCATGAACTGCAAATAAATATTTTAAATTACCGAACATTAAATGCTTTTAGAATAGTTGGCCTAAGAACAGATTGAAATTATCTGATTTGTCTCATGTGCTCGCGTGCGTGAGTGGAAACCCTAGTACAGTTTCAATCTGCTGACGGGTGATCTGCGCGAGATCGTGACGGGCGTGATCACCAGGGATAATGGCGGGGCAAAAATGAATTTCCAGATCGGTGTACGGCTGGGCCATGATACTGATGAGTTTAACAACAAAATTATCCTTGTCGATGTAGGCAGCGGTGCGGTCGGCTTGGCCATTGCGGACATAACGCAAGCCAATGGCTTGCAGTGGTGTTTGACTGTCAATCGCGGCCTGGAACAAGCCGGTGTGAAATTTTTTCAGGTGATCACCCAGGCCGGTGGTACCCTCGGGAAAAATCAATACCGGCCGGGTTTCACGTAAGGCCAGATCAATGGCCTCGATGACGCGATGAATGAAACTGCGATTGCCGCGCCGGATAAACACCGAGCCGGACAAGGCGGTTAAGGTGCCGATGATTGGCCAGTAACTCACTGTATGTTTGGCAAGAAAACGCACCGGTGTTACAGACGCGATGACCACAATGTCCAAAAACGAAATATGATTGGCGATGAACAAGGTCGATGCGGTGCGCGGGCGGTTGTATTGGGTGATGCGAATCCCCAAGGTGTGTGCAACGCGTTGCATCCATTGTTGAAATGCCATTTGACCGGCGGGTTGCATATACCATTGTGGCCCCCGGCGCACACGCTGGTATAACACCTGCGCGAGGCCGAAAATAAAATAAGCGCACATGGCGCTGCCACGCCGACTGACCCGCAGTACTGTTTTCAAGCGCTGTGTTCTTGTGTATCTGTGCGATCCAAAAAGTGTCGCGCATAACGACTGGTCACGTGTTTGCAGTCGAGTAGAACAAACACATCCGCTACTCCAAAGGCCACATCAAGATACGGTTCACCGCAGATCACGGCGCCTTGGCGTAGATAACCTTTTAACAGGGTCGGCATAATGACGTTGTCCGGCATCGGCCCTTGGTCGATCAAACGTAGTGGTACATAAGGACGTACGCGTTGTGACTCAGGGGCGAAGTGTTTTTCCCGTATCTGCTGCATCAGCGCATGTAAATAACGATCCCCGTCCGACAATTGGATGCTGGCGCAACCCATTAAGAAATCGATGCGCTCAGCAAGGACAATACGGGCGATACCTTGCCATAAAATCGCCAGTACCGCGCCGCGACGATAATCGGGGTGGATACAGGTACGACCCACTTCCATAAAACGATGTTGGTCATTGAGGATGTTGCGCAGATCAAATTCTGTTTCAGAATAAAATGAACCAGTGTTGGCGCGACCTTCGTCTGTTAACAGGCGTGTAGTCGCAATGATCTCACCGAGTTGGTTGTCGCGTACGACCAGGTGCATGCAATCGACGAGCCGCAACCGACCGAGGCGACCAAAGGCTTTGCCACGGCAGGGTGGACGGCGGCGCCGACGGCGGGCAAAGTGATCGCGCGCATTGCGCCGATGCTGAACGTGCCTGTGACGCCCGTGGATCCGAAGCAGGGTGTCCCCACCACAATGGCATCGTATGAGGACTTACATTGACCCCATGCGACTTAGCGCCCTTGTTCCGAGTATCTCCGGCGCCGATCCCGAGATCAGCGGCGTAACCGCCGACAGCCGTGCCGTAAAGCCGGGCTATCTGTTCGCCGCATTGCCTGGCGCGAAGCTTGACGGTTCTGCATTTGTCAGAGATGCGATTGCGAAAGGCGCGGTTGCCGTCCTTGGGGCGGAGAGTGTGCGCGCCGTGGCAGGTGCAACTGCGACCGTCATCGACCTCAATCCACGCAAGCGGTTGGCGGAGATCGCGGCGCGCTTTTACGGACGGCAACCGCGCACGATTGCAGCCGTTACGGGCACGAACGGCAAAACCTCCATCGCGTCGTTTGTGCGGCAGATTTGGACGCGGCTTGGTCATAAGGCGGCGAGCTTCGGCACCGTCGGCGTTGTGTCGCCCGCCGGTATCAAACCGCTCGGACATACGACGCCCGATCCGGTCGAGATCCATCGGCTGCTTGCCGAGCTCGTCGATGAAGGTTTGCACCTTGTGCCCCTCGTTCACCAGCGGTGGCGGCAGC